>JAUYBY010000107.1 GCA_030692925.1 Candidatus Zixiibacteriota bacterium
CTTACCAACTTTTGCCCCTGGATGAATCACTACCCCGGTGAAAAACCTCGAGATTTGAGAAAAAAGTCGGGGCATAAAGGGCATTTTCCGCTTCCACACTAGATGAGTAAGACGATGAATGATTATGGTATGAAGACTAGGATAAAGCAGAAATTCTATGTTCCTTGCCGCAGGATCATTTCTATATATCGCCTTGATATCCTCAATAATGGAAAGCATCTTAACACCCCAGGTTTTTAACTTTTAAGTTTTTTTTGTTTTCTAAAGATTCAAGATTCATATGATCTCAAGATCCTGCGCCCCTGTGCTACCATTCTTGAATTCTGGGACACGCTTCCGCTTGTCTCAACCTAAATATAAACATCCTCCCGATCTTCTTTAAAGAGATCCGTGCTTAAGTATCTTTCTCCCACATCCGGGATAATCACCAGCACCAGCTTTCCTCTGCCCGCCCTTTTGGCAATGTTTAAAGCGGCAAAGAGATTTGCTCCAGCCGATATGCCTGCTAAGATACCCTCCTCCTTTGCTAATCTCCTTGAAGTGAGAATGGCATCCTCATTGGAGACACAGATGATCTCATCCACATTTTCAGGTTTATACACTCGTGGGACAAATCCGGCACCGATCCCTTGAATTTTATGTGGGCCAGGTTTCCCGCCTGATAAAACTGGAGAATCTTTAGGTTCAACCACGATATTCTTATTGCCATATTTCTTTTTCAATACCTCACCTGCGCCGGTGATGGTACCGCCGGTTCCCACTCCAACCACGAAATAGTCCAGTTTCAAATCACCTAAGTCCTTTATTATCTCCTCTGCGGTGGTTCTTCGGTGGATTTCAGGATTAGCAGGATTGTCAAACTGCTGAGGCTGAAAATATCCAGATTTTTCTGAAAGCTCTTGTGCTTTCTCCACTGCCCCTTTCATTCCCTTCGCTCCTTCGGTTAGAATTATCTCCGCTCCCAAAAATCTCAAAAGTGCTCTTCTTTCCAAACTCATCGTGTCTGGCATGGTGAAAACACACTTATATCCCTTCACCACCGCCACCATAGCTAAGGCGATCCCCGTGTTACCTGAGGTCGGTTCCACAATAGTCATTCCTGGTTTCAACGAACCATCTTTCTCCGCCGCCTCTATCATGGAAAGCCCGATCCGATCCTTAACTGATCCACCTGGGTTGAAAGACTCAAGTTTAGCGATCAAGGTAGCATCCTCTTTTCCCACCAATTTATTAATTCTGACTAAAGGGGTTTTTCCAATAGTTTCTAAGATGTTATTATAAATCATATAATTTTATTCTCCCTAAGAAAACAATTGTCTTCAGTTAAGTTTTTGCTTTTAATGGAATTACACTATAGATTATCGTTAAATTGTTCAATTTCTTAACAGCAGAAGACAGTTTGTCCGTTTGTTTGTTTGGCGTTGGAGTTGAGTCGAACAAACGAACAGACTCACAAACTCCAAACTGTATTCCTGGAGAGGGGAGGATTCGAACCTCCGAAGGCATAGCCGACAGATTTACAGTCTGTTCCCTTTGGCCACTCGGGAACCTCTCCAAAAACAGTTTGTTCGTTTGGCGTTTAGAGTTTGAAGAAAAACTACTCAAGACAAAGCCCTTATCAGGGCACTTAGCAAATTAAATATATCTTTCGATAAAGTCCTTATCTTCTCTCTTTCCTCCTCATTTACGTACTTTCTCTTGTATGCAACCTCCTGTAAAGTCAATGTCTCCGAGAGAGAACCTTTTGCTATAAAGAGAAACTGTGTAAATTCCTTCTTGCTTTGTCTATAACTTCCTTCAGCGATATTACACGGAACCGAGTTTGTGGCTCTTAACAACTGAGGGACAAGAATAATGGCTTCACTCCTGGGAAATTTCTTAATCAAATCATATACCAGATCAACCAGTTCCATAGATCTTTGCTAGACGATCAGTTTTTCAAAATTAAATTGCATTTTATTATACCCCAAACTAACAAACTCCAAACTGTATTCCTCAGCGGGAGACGGGATTCCCGTAGGGCGACCAATCCAATTGGATGACTCTAGCCAACTGAACCATTTCTTAACAACCTTTTGAAATCTCTACTTTTGATGTCTTTTAAGGCTTTCTCCCTTTTCATGGCTTCGCCTCTGGTCGGAAATTCCTCCACGTGAATCAATTGGAGCGGTGTTCGTCTCTTCGTAGACCTAATCCTTCCTGAATTGTAATATCCCAGCCTTTGGTTCAGGTCTGATGTCAGGCCAATGTAAAGATTTCCGTCCTTTTGGCTTTTCAAAACATAAACGTAATACATTTTGATTCTTTCCTGCAAACGAACAAACTAACAAACTCCAAACTGTATTCCTCAGCGGGAGACGGGATTCGAACCCGCGACCAACAGCTTGGAAGGCTGTGACTCTAGCCAACTGAGTTACTCCCGCAGTAAAAGAAGTTTATAAGTTTAAAAGTTTAACTTGTTGCAAACCTATTAAACCTCTAAGCTTTTAAGCCTGTTTTTTTCATAGGAGACCCAGTTAGAACCTGCGACCAATCCAGTTGGATGACTCTAGCCAACTGAGTTACTCCCGCGAATGAAAGTTTGTTCGTTTGTTTGTTTGAAGTTTGGAGATTTCAGACAAACGAACAAACTCCAAACGGACAAACTCTTAACTGTATTCTAGCCGATGAGAGGGATCGAACCTCCAACCAGCTGATTACAAATCAGCTGCTCTACCATTGAGCTACATCGGCGAAAGTTTCCTTTTTGAGACGAATTAAATTTTCAAAGAGCGAAGAGGAAAATTTATACGAAGTTTTCCTCTTGTCAATACAATTTATCGAATGTTTTCCAAAAATCAACTAAAACTTGATTTAATAAACAACCCTTATGCTGATACTACAGCAGTCTTTTCCCTCTCACTCAGAGTAATAGCCTCGTTCGGGCAGACTGCCCTGCACACTCCACAGCCGAAGCATCTCTGGGGGTCCACACTGCACTTATTATTAAAAGCAGAGTAAACTATCGCACCGTACTGGCAGAACGTTTTGCACTCTTTACATCCGGTGCACTTGTCCCAATCGGTAACTCCGATATACTCTGCCTTAAAGAATACGGGGATATTATAATTAAAGTTCATCTGATATGCTAAGCAATCAGAATCGCAGTTGCAAAGCCCACCGATAAAGGGAGTTTTGAAAGTCCAGACTGAGTGGACCAACCCCTGCTCATCCATCTCTCTGAAGGCTTTCTTGGCCTGCTCTTGGTTCAGGACTTCGAAATCGTGAGTCAGGTCAGGAAATTCATCTAAGAGCCCCTTGACCGGTGCACTGATCCCGAAGCAATATCTCACCTCTTTGCCCAAAGTGACTTTTCTACATACACAGGGAAGTCTGACCACCACTTTCACCAGGTCAATAATCCTCTCAATATCCTCTATAGGAACGATCTGCCCGTAATGAATCTTCTTCTGTTTTCTGACTACCAGATTTTTGACATACCTCTGAACAAATTTAGGTTTTTTTCGAAGCGAATCCAGCTCAGCTAGACTTTTAGCTACATCTTCATTGAACTTCCTGAGGAAATCCCGCATAAACTCATCGCTTTTCTTCTGATGAAATAATTCTTCAGAATAGTTTTTCATCTGAAGATACCATTTCTTCCCCTCGCCGTGCTGAACGCAGAACTCACACATAAGTCCTCCTGGATTAGAGTCCTACTTTAGTAGGGCGGGTTGTCCCGACTTTGGCGGGACTGCCCGACAAATCAAGGTGTCGGGTAGCTTACGCAACCCGACCTACTCCTAAATCCTCTTTTTCCACTTAGTTCCTTCTGGCGTATCTTCCAGGATAATCCCCAGGGACTCTATTTCTTTTCTGACCTTATCTGCCTCTTCCCATTTCTTCTCTTTACGTGCCTGGTTTCTTTTCTGGATCAACTCCGTTATCTTTTCATCCAGCTTGAGTTCTTCTCTTTTCAAAATCCCCAACACTGAGTCAAATCTCTGCATTAAAGCCAAGGTTTTTTCGGCATCCTGAGAGGAGAAATCGCCTTCATCAATAAACCGGTTAATTTCCTTAACCAGATCGAAGATTTTCCCTAAAGCAGATGATGTATTTAAATCGTCATCTAATGACTCCTCAAACCCGCTCTGGGCTTCCTTCAAAATCTCTGCAACCTCCGGATGACTTTTCTGGCTTCTAATCCCTTTTAGCCTATCCATAAAATCATACAACCTCTGAAGTGCATTCTTAGCTCCATCCAATCCTTCAAAGGTAAAGTTCAATTGCTGGCGATAGTGAGTGGCTAATAGCAAATAACGAATTGACATAGGACTATACCCTTTTTCCAGAACGTCCCTTAAGGTATAGAAATTTCCTAAGGATTTTGACATCTTTCTTCCTTCGACCAGAAGATGCTCATTATGAATCCAGTAGTTCACAAACTTCTCACCAGTTACCCCCTCACTCTGGGCGATTTCATTCTCGTGGTGAGGAAATATCAGGTCTACCCCGCCGGTGTGAATGTCAAAATGCTTTCCTAAATACTTCATACTCATAGCTGAACATTCTATATGCCAGCCCGGACGACCTTTGCCGATCTCTGTCTCCCAGAAAACCTCCCCATCCTCCTCGTCCCAACCTTTCCACAATGCAAAATCACCCACCTCTTCTTTCTCATAGGTATCCTTACTTATCCTGACGCCAGCCTTCAAATCCTCCCTCTTCATCTTAGAGAGCTTTCCATAATCTTTGAACGAGGAGATCTTATAATAAATCGAGCCTGCAAGCTGATAGGCATGCCCTTTGTCTATAAGTTTTCTGACCAAGCTAACCATTTCTGCTATGTGGGCAGTTGCTTCAGGATAAACATCAGCCCGTTCAATGTTAAGAGCTTTTATATCCTGGAAAAAAGCATCTTTATATCTTGCGGTATATTCAGACAACGAGATTTTTTCCTGTTGAGAACCTCGGATCGTCTTGTCATCTATATCTGTGAGGTTCATCACCTGCTTGACCTCATAACCTTTGTATCTGAGGTATCTTTTCAGAAGGTCAGCAAACACATAAGCCCGGAAATTGCCGATATGGGCAAAATCGTAAACCGTAGGCCCGCAGGTATACATTCTCACCTTTCCCGGCTCTATGGAAACGAAATCCTCTTTTTGACGCGTTAAAGTGTTAAAAAGTCTTAGACCCATATTCTCTCCTGAAGTTTCTCTTTATTCTCCACTCATTTTTCTGACCAATGGAGGAAGCTCCGATAGATTCTTGACCATTCCATCCGGAACAATGGAAGCGGTGTAATCCCTTCCTTCCTTATATTTCAAAATTGCTTTCATTCCAACGTTCTTGGCTCCTCCGATATCCTCGATTAGTTTATCTCCGATGAAAAGCGACTCCTCTGGCTCAATTTTCAGACTTTCGAGACAGTGGAGGAAAATCTGTGGATGTGGTTTCTTGTAACCGACTTCAGAGGAAAATAAAATCGAATCCAGATAAGGAAAAAGCCTGAATCTTTTCAACTCGGCCAGATGAAATCTGTCCGGAAAAATCGTATTTGAAACCAGCCCTAACTTATACCCTTCTCCTTTAAAATACTTTAGAGTCTCGACCGAACCCTGAATCAGAGTTACCTGCTCAGTTACTGGTTTATAATATACATCCAAAAACCCGGTGTAGTCACCGTCCTTTATCTCCAGATGAAGCTCTTTGAAAACATCCTTAGCCAGATCCTCAAATCTGAACTCCTCTAAGTTCTGTTCAGAAATCTCATAAGCTGAAGACAGAAGATTCTTCAGAATGGATGCATAAAGCTCAAAATCGAGCTTAATCAGTCCCTTATCTTTCAGAAAATCGTAACTTCTATGAGCAGATTTTTCACCTAAAACCACCCAGCTCGAGTTCTCAAACTCAATAAGGGTGCTCCCCATATCGAAAATTATCCCTTTGATTCTCTTCATAACCTTTGAACTTTTAAGCGTTTGAGCTTTTAATCCCTTGATCCCTTAAAACCCTTTAACCCTTGAACTTTTTAATAGCTATCTTCGCTATTCTATCAACCAGTTGCGCGAAATCTATTCCTGACGCCTTAGCCGCTTTTGGAACTAAGCTTGTAGCTGTCATTCCAGGAAGAGTATTTACCTCTAAACAATAGAACTTATCGTCAGTTCCATAACGAAAATCCACTCTGGCGTAACCCTCACAACCTAAGGCTTTAAAAGCTCTATAACCTAATTCCTGAATCTCTTTAGTCTTTTCAACTGAAAGTTCAGCCGGACATATATATTTGCTTTTCCCTTTGGTATACTTGCACTCGTAATCATAAATCCCGTGTTCCGGAACTATCTCAATCACTGGCAAAGGAGCCTCTCCGAGCACCCCGACAGTTAGTTCTCTCCCGGGTATATATTTTTCAATGAGTACCTTCTCAGAATAAATTTTCGCCCCATCAATCGCCTTTGCCAGATTTTTTTCCTCCCTGACCACAGTCAATCCCACAGTCGAACCCTGGTCATTTGGCTTTACCACTGCTGGAAAATTAAGTGAGCTTTTTATGTTATCTAAAACCTTAGATAAATCAGTGGAATCAGAGCTTTCTAAAAGGAACCATTCCGGGGTTAAAATCCCTTCCCGTTCGAAGATTTTTTTGGACATCGCCTTGTCCATAGCTAAGGCGCTGGCTAAAACTCCTGAGCCGGTATAGGGTATGCCGCTCAATTCTAAAAGAGCCTGGATTGTCCCATCTTCACCCTGTCCACCGTGTAAAGCTAAAAAAACCAGTTCGACATCTGAGAAGCTGAAAGATTCTATGGTTTTCAGGGCAAGCTTTTTCCCTTCGGTTTGCAGAGCCCTTACATCTGGGGGCTCGGTTTTAACTCCATTCGGCAAAAACCTGGTCTGATCTTCAGGTAGCTTGTACCCTTTTGACGTATCAATCGCCAAAACCTGATGACCAGCCTCTCTTAACCCCTGAACTATTGCCTCTCCTGAAGCTAAAGAGACATCCCGCTCAGCCGAGGTCCCGCCCATTAAGACCATTATCTTCATTTTTCAATCCCTGTATTATTTTTCTTTGACCTCTTCTTTAATAACCAGATAAACCAGATGACCACAATCAGAGCCAATATAACTAAAATAAAACGGTTATATAAACTCAAAAATTTGAAAAGCTCCCGCTGGTTTTGATGGGTTAGTCTGCCCAGACCGATTATGAGACCATTCCAGGCAAAGATACTTATAAGACTGTAGATAGCCATTTTCCACAGCTTTATTTTACCCAGACCCGCCGCTAACGCAATACCGGAACGAACCCCGGTAATGAACCTGCTAACTATTATAACCTCTGGTCCATATCTTCCGAACCAGTTTTCTATTTTACCCAACTGAGTCCTGTTTAAGATTTTCCCTTTATCCCTTTCGAAAAGTTTTCTTCCTTTTTTCATCCCCAGATAATAAAGAGCCAAAGCCCCACACAGACTACCAGCACTGGGAAGAAGGAAAGCTAAAGGCAAATTCAGTATCCCGCTAGAGGCTAAATAACCTCCCATAAAGGTAACAGTATCTCCAGGGTCTGGAGGAAAGAAAGTTTCCAATATAGCGCTGAAAAACAAGAACAAATAAATCCAAACTACTCCGTGAGCGGATATAAAGTTCAGAAGCTCAGCTCCTCTGCTGTTAAAAAACTCTTCCATATTTATCTTTTTTCCTATTACCTATCACCTATGACCTATCTCCTACCACCTATTACCTATCACCTACGACCTTGTAGCAACAGTACTACCGCATACGCCTCGATTCCTTCTTTTTCCCCAGCGAACCCCATTCCCTCGGTCGTCGTCGCTTTAACCGAAACCTTATCTTTAGATATACTCAACGATTCAGCGATATTTTTTCTCATCTTATCAATATACTTCGCCATCTTTGGCTCTTCTGCCACGATCATCGAATCGATATGCAAAATCTCAGCTTTCTTGATCTTTCCTTTGATTAATGACAGAAGCTTTAGACTCGAAATACCCTTGTAACGTTTATCCGTGTCTGGAAAATGCTTACCTAAATCACCCAGGGCGAAAGCACCAAGAATAGCATTCCCTATCGAATGAGAAAGAACATCCGCATCCGAATAACCCAAAAGCCCCTTTTTATAAGGAATCTTAACCCCACCTAAAATCAAATCCCTTCCCTTCACCAACCTGTGAGCATCATAACCGAAACCTATTTTGTACATCTTTTACTTCCTTTCTTCACTTCTCAATCATCTTTTCCGCCAAAATCAAATCCTCCGGTGTTGTTATTTTAATATTCTCATAATCTCCTTCTAAAACCTTCACTTTGAATCCCAACCTTTCCACTAAAGAGGAATCATCTGTTCCAATGAAACCATCCCCCTTGGCTTTTTTATATGCCTCCAGAATCAATTTATACTCAAAGGTCTGGGGAGTCTGAGCCACCCAGAGTTTTTCCCGATCCAGAGTGGTAATGACAAATTTATCTTCGATTCTTTTCACTGTCTCATTTATCGGCAGAGCTAAAATAACAGCTTTCTCTTTTTTGCATATCTCGATGGACTTTGCGATCTTCTCCGAGGAGATAAAGGGTCTGACCCCGTCGTGAATAACAACTATGTCTGTATTCCCAGATAAAGACAAAAGTGCCTTGTAAACGGAGTCCTGCCTTTCTTTCCCACCAGCGAGAATCCTCCTCACTTTCTTGAAATCATACACATCCACGACCTGGCATGAGCAGAACGAAATATAATCCTCAGGCACCACTAAGACAATCTCATCTATCAAGTCACATTTCTCAAACTTTTCGACCGTATGAGTCAGGACAGGTTTCTTTTTTATTTGTATAAACTGCTTGGGCAGTTCCCCTCCCATCCTCTCCCCTCTACCACCAGCTGCGATAATTGCTTTTACATTCATATTTTTATTCCAGTAGGTCGGGCTGTCCCGACTTTAGCGGGACTGCCCGACAAATCAGGCGTCTACCTCGATCTATTCTTTAACCTCCCCTTTATCCCCTCCTTAAAAAGGAGGGGATTCAAGTCTCCCTCTCCTTCGTAAGGAGAGGGTTAGGGTGAGGTTCTATTAGTCATCCGGGCGGAGATGAACTCCGCCCCTACGCGACAGAACCTTCTTTTTATACTCTAAAGTATCAACATCGCATCCCCGTAACTGTAGAATCTGTACTTTTCTTTTATAGCTTCCTGATAAGCCTTGAAAACAAGTTCTCTCCCTACAAAAGCAGATACCAGTAAAAACAATGTCGATTTGGGAAGATGGAAATTGGTGATCATTCCATCAACCATTTTGAAATCATAAGGAGGATAGATAAACTTTCTGGTCCAGCCTTTATGCGATCCGTTGTTGTTTTCAAACACAGTCTCCAGCGCCCTGACTGCTGAGGTCCCCACTGCAAAAACTTTTCCACCACTCTTCCTGACTGAGATTATTTTCTCAAACGACTCATTGGTTATCTCGAAATACTCCTCTTCCATTTTATGCTCTTCAAAATTTGAAGCCCGGATCGGTCTGAAAGTACCCCAGCCGATATGCAGAGTAATCGGAATAACCTCTATTCCTTTTTCCTTTATCTTCTCCAAAAGCTCTGGCGTGAAATGTAAACCTGCAGTCGGAGCCGCAACTGCCCCTCGCTCTCTGGCATAGACGGTCTGGTATCTATCCCTGTCCTTCAAATCAGCTTCTCTTTTGATGTAGGGAGGCAGTGGAGTGTTTCCTATCCTTTCCAGAAGTTCAAAAATATCCCCTTTATAATCGAACCGGGCCAAGTCTCCTTCTGTGTTACTCTCATTCAGAATCTCACAGCTCAGACTCCCCTGATTAAAACTTATGACTGACCCAAGCGTGATTTTCTTTCTGGGTTTCAGCAAAACCTCCCACAGATTATCCTCCAAATTCCTGAGCAGGAAAACCTCTGCTCTAATCCCATCCCTTTGATTTATGCCGAATAGCCTGGCTGGAAAAACTCTGGTTTGATTAACGACCACTGCGTCTTCTGGGTTAAGATAATCGATAATATCGAAAAATTTTCTATGCTCGAACTCACCCTTACTTCGATGCAGGACCAACAATCTGGAATGGTCCCTTTTTTCCGCAGGATACTGAGCAATTAATTCCTTGGGTAATTTGAAATCAAAATCTGTCAGCTTCATATTTTGTAGTTGCCCAATTCATTGGGCATCCTTTTTTCGTCGGGTCAGGGGACCCGACGACCACACGAAATTCATTCCATTTTCCTGTTAGGTTTTCTTCCAATCAGTCGGGTAGCTCACCTGAAGGTTCGCAACCCGACCTACAAATCTACACAATCTAATAACCTATTCAATTTAATATGTGAGATTCTTCGCTATCGCTCAGAATGACCCCAAAGAAGTAATCAAATCATTTACCCCTTGAACCCTTTAACTCTTGACCCCCTGAATCCTTTTCACAGTATCTTTCTTTTTCGCTGAAAATACAGCCGCAGTATTTCTGACGATACAGGTTCAGTTCCTTAGCCATACCCTTGCCTTCATAATACCCGGGCCTTAAATCCTCATAGAAGAATTTGATGTCATATTTTTGGGCTAACTCTTTGCCGATTTCGTTTATCAACTCATGTTTCTGCGTAGGGCTAACTAAAAGGGTAGTGGAAAAAGCCTCAAAACCCTTTTCTTTTGCTACACTGGCAGTTCTTGCCAATCTTAACTGGTAACAGAACCTGCAACGATCATCTAAGTGAGGCAGAACCACCTTAAGATATTCTACCAGATCATAAGAATTCTCGTAGATCATCGGAAAGACCCTTGCCCACTCTAAATATCTTGCCGCTTCTAACCTGTTCTGGTATTCGGTGTAGGGGTGGATATTAGGATTATACCAGAAGCCGGTGAGTTTATGCCCCTTCTCTGTCAATCTTTTTAAAGGATACATCAGGCAGGGACCACAGCAGACGTGCATTAAAATATTCATACTTTCTTACCCTTCTACGACGACTCAAAAAAGCTCCGGTTGAGATTTCGATTCTTTTTGTATCTCTAAATGACGGTAAGCTGAATCCGTGGCGACTCGTCCTCTGGGTGTTCGTGCTAACAGCCCTTCCTGGATCAAAAAGGGCTCGTAAATTTCCTCAATCGTATCCTCCTCTTCCCCAACTGCCACCGCAATCGTATTTATGCCAACCGGACCCCCTTTAAATTTTTGAATAATTACTTCTAAAATCCTTTTGTCCATCTCATCTAAGCCCAATTCATCCACATCTAACATCTTTAGAGCCTCTATTGCTACTTTACGGTCTATCTTCCCTTTCGCCTTGACCTGAGCGTAGTCTCTGACCCTTCTTAAAAGCCGGTTAGCCACCCTGGGTGTACCTCTGGACCTTTTGGCTATCTCCATTGCCCCTTCATCTGTGACGAAAATATTTAGTATCTTAGCTGAGCGATGCACGATCTTATATATATCCTCAGGCTTATAAAAATCCAACCGGCTGACCACACCGAATCTGGACCTTAAAGGTGAAGTCAAGAGTCCCGCCCTGGTAGTTGCACCGATCAGGGTAAACCGGTTCAGGTTTATCTTTACCGATCTGGCAGAAGGTCCTTTTTCTATCATTATGTCTAAGGTGAAATCTTCCATAGCCGGATATAGATATTCTTCTACTATATGACTCAGACGGTGAATTTCATCTATAAATAAAACTTCCCCTTTTTGCAGATTAGTCAGAATCCCGGCTAAGTCTGCTGGTTTTTCAAGGATAGGACCTGAGGTGGATTTTATATTCGTCCCTATCTCCTTGGCGATGATGAAGGCTAAGGTAGTCTTTCCCAGTCCTGGAGGACCATAGAAAAGGGTATGTTCTAAAGACTCTTTCCTTTTTTTAGCCGCCTGAATGAAAATATTCAAGTTTTCCTTAACTTTATCCTGCCCCACGAACTCCTCAAAGCGAGTAGGACGCAGAGTTAAATCTAATTCCTGCTCTTCAGTGGAAACCTGGGGGGATGTGATTTTTTCTGTCATAATCTCAAATTAGTAGACAGTAGACAGAATACAGCAAACAGGGGGGCTGTGTGGCCCTGTCTACTGTCTACCGTTTGCTGTCTACTTTCCTTAACGCTCTTTTGATCAATTCCTCTACTGTCAGCTTCTCTTTAATCCCTTCTTTCCCTTTGTCAATCGCTTTTTTTGCTTCGTAGCGGCTGTATCCTAAGGAGCAAAGGGCTAAAATCGCTTCCTGCTCGATCAGCGCTTCGGTTTGACTCGTGGCATCGACCTTTAGCTCTTTTTTCAGGTACAGCTTTCCGAATTTTTCCTTAAGCTCTACTACTAACCTCTGGGCAGTTTTCCTGCCTATGCCCGGGATGTTGGTGAGAAAGTCTATATGCTCCTCCATTATCGCCCTGTGAAAATCCTCAACCGAGATGAAAGATAAAATCCCCAGCCCGGTCTTTGGACCAATCCCGTTAACCGAGATCAGAAGCTCGAACAGCCATTTCTCTTCCGGGGTGTAAAACCCGAAAAGCTGAAGGCAGTCTTCCCGCACATGCTGGTAGGTTATGATTTTTACCTTTGAGCCTGGCTCACCTAACCTGTCGTAAGTGGAGATAGGTATATTAACACAATATCCCACCCCATTTACATCCAGGATTAATTGGGTGGGATTTTTCTCTACCAGTTTACCTTCTAAATAGGCAATCAAGCTCTTTTCTTCCTGTGTCGGGTAGCTTTCGCAACCCGACCTACCATAATTCGCTTCATCGCAGGTCGGGCTGTCAGAAACTGCCCGACAAAATATTATGGATCCGTTTTCCGGACCATCTCTTTTATACGCTTTTTACTGACTAACTTGTTCAAATGACACAGGGCAATAGCCAGGGCATCTGAGGCATCCTCAGGCTCAGGCAGGTTTTTGAGTTGCAGGATATTTTTCACCATATACTGCACCTGGGTCTTGGAAGCTGCTCCTGTGCCGACGATAGAGGATTTAACTTCTCTGGGCGAATATTCGGCAATCGGGATTTTAGCCTGGGCACCTGCCAGCAAAGCCACACCCCTTACCTGTCCCATTACCAGAGCAGACTTGGCATTTTTACTGTAAAAAGCTTCTTCAATTGCTAACTGGTCCGGCTTTATCCTGGAGATGACATCAGTAATGCCTGAGTATATCTCTTCTAATCTTAAGGACAATGGTTTCTTATAGGAGACCTTAATGGTGCCATAATCTATCAGTACCGCTTTGTCATGGCTTCCTTTTACCACGCCATATCCGGTCACAGTGCTACCTGGATCTATCCCCAGGATCACCAGATCATCCTTGCTCAAGTACCTACCTCCAGCTGTTAGTGGAGTGTAAAGCTTTAGCTTTACCTTCTCTCTCTGCA
>JAUYBY010000093.1 GCA_030692925.1 Candidatus Zixiibacteriota bacterium
CCAAGCAGTATCTCCTTTCGGATCGTATTTTATTGTGGTGTAATCATAGAGTGTTCCACTGCCGGAAGTATATCCAGTTACATAGACATAACCAGAGTTATCTATTGCTATATCATAAGCCTCATCCCAATCGTTTCCTGATCCGTTGAATCTCCTCACCCAAGCAGTATCCACGTTCTGGGCAAAAGCAGGCAAACTGCACAAAACCAAAATCACTAAAATGATTAGCTTTTTGCTCATCTCTCCTCCTTTTTAAGGTTAATAAACGGTAATTCATTTATAACCCAAAAATAGAAAAAGTCAAGGAAATTTTAGAAAAACCAAACGCCCGATCCTACCGATCCGTTTATAGGACATAAAAGTCGAGCATTACGTTTTTCTTCCCTTTAACTCTTGAACCCTTAAACCCTTGAACCTTGTTTTTAAGTTCCCATTTCCCAAGATGCCAGGTATTTTTTCTGTTCTGGAGTCAATTTATCTATTTTAATCCCCATCGACTGTAATTTTAACCGGGCGATTTCTGAATCTATTTTTTCCGGCACCACGTAGACTTTCCTCTGTAGAGTCTTTCCTGACTTGACCAGGTATTCGACTGAAAGAGCCTGGTTGGCAAAGCTCATATCCATAACCATAGCCGGGTGCCCTTCAGCCGCAGAAAGGTTAATCAGTCTGCCTTCGGCTAAAAGATTTATCTTTTTCCCATTTTTCAAAGTATATTCATCCACAAACTCCCTGACTTTTCTTTTCCCTTTGGACATCTTCTCTAAACCAGGAATATCTATCTCCACATTGAAGTGTCCGGAATTGCAGATCACGGCATTATCTTTCATCAGCCGGAAATGTTCCGGACGGAGAACGTTGATATCACCTGTCAGGGTACAGAAGACATCACCGATCTTAGCTGCTTCTGACATAGGCATAACCCTAAACCCATCCATAGTGGCTTCTATTGACTTCAAATAATCGACTTCGGTCACGATCACATCTGCACCCATCCCCTTGGCTTTAAGGGCAAAACCTCTTCCACACCAGCCATAACCTGCCACCACTACTTTGGAGCCGGCTAATAGGAAATTGGTTGCCCTTATGATTCCGTCTATGGTGGACTGGCCTGTCCCGTACCGGTTATCGAAAAAATATTTGGTTTTGGAATCATTCACTGCTATGATAGGATACTTTAAAACTCCATCTCTTTGCATACTTCTCAGGCGAAGGACCCCGGTTGTGGTCTCCTCTGTTCCTCCGATAACATTTTTTATCAGGTCTTTCCTTTTTGAATGCAGGGTGGAAACTAAATCTGCACCATCATCCATAGTCATATCCGGTTTTATATCCAGGGCTGAGTTGATATGCTGATAATAGACCTTGTTATTTTCCCCCTTGATTGAGAAAGTCGGTATCTTGAAATCCTGAACCAGGGAGGAGGCTACATCATCCTGAGTGGACAAAGGGTTGGAGGCGCATAAAGCTACTTCAGCCCCGCCTGTTTTCAGGGTATCCATCAGGTTGGCAGTCTCCGTGGTAACATGCAGACAGGCTGAGATTTTAAATCCTCGCAGGGGCCTTTCCTTTCTGAATCTTTCCCGGATCATCCTCAAAACCGGCATATTTTTCTCCGACCATTCAATCCTTAACCTGCCCTGTTTGGCTAATTTCAAATCCTTGACATCATATTTCATTTTTTCTCCTTGGTTTTAAGTAGATAGTAGGTAGTAGACAGCATATAGGGAACATCCTCCACCCTATCTTTTTTCCCCTGTCTACTGTTTGCTGTCTACTGTCTACTTCTTTCCCTGTCTATTGTATGCTTCTTATCAGTCCATAAAGCATTTTCCCTATTTCGTCTGCAGAGTCAATAAATTCTCCATTGTCTATAATGTAATTCAAGTCCTTGGCAAGAATAAGATAGTAGCGTATCTCTTCGAGAGACCCCTGTGCGATATTGTAGAAATTGGATTTGTCTTTTTGAGTCCTTTTCTTGAAGCCTTCAGCTAAGTTAGCTGGGATCGAAACGGCCGCTCTTCGCATCTGGGAGACCAATCCAAACTTCTCTTCTTTTGGAAAACCTCTTGTAAGATTGTAGACTTTCAATACCAACCTGTGCGACTTTTTCCAAACCTCCAGGTCCTGAAATCTCTCCACTTTATTATGTTTACCCACAACTATCCTCTTTTCCCTTTTTTCTATATTCTACCTACTGTATGCCTTTCTTCCCTGTCTACTGTATACTGTCTACTGTCTACTTATTTCCTCCTTTGAGCATTTACGCATCCTTTTTCAAATCTTCGGTCTTATCCAGTCTCTCCCAGGTGAACTCAGGCTCGCTTCTGCCGAAATGCCCGTAAGCTGCGGTTTTTAGATAGATCGGCCTTCTTAAGTCTAACATCTCGATCATCCCCTTGGGGGTAAGCTGGAAATGTTTCTTAATCAAACTGAGCAGGTTGGAATTAGGAATTTTGGCGGTTCCGTGAGTATCAACCATAACTGATACTGGCTCGACCACGCCTATGGCATAAGCTAACTGAACAGAGCATTTTTGAGCTAACCCGGCTCCCACGATATTCTTGGCGATATACCTGGCCATATAGGAGGCAGACCGATCCACTTTGGTAGGGTCCTTTCCGGAAAAAGCGCCACCACCGTGTGGAGCCATCCCCCCATAGGTATCCACGATGATTTTACGACCAGTCATACCGGTATCTGATTGGGGACCCCCGATGACGAACTTTCCAGTCGGGTTGACCAGATACCTGGTCTTCTCATCAGCCAACTTACCGATCACCGGCTTTACGATGTTCTCGATTATCTCCTGCCTGGCTTTCTCTGAGATCTTCTTGCCGGTTTCGTCCAGGATCTCCTCAGTATGTTGAGATGACAAAACCACACAGTCGACCCGATGAGGTACGCTATTTTTGTATTCCACTGTGACCTGAGACTTGCCGTCTGGACCCAGATAATTTAAAATCCTCTTTTTTCTGACCTCAGCCTGCCTCCGGCAAAGCTTATGGGCTAAAGAGATCGACATCGGCATAAGTTCAGGTGTCTCATCGCAGGCATAACCTACCATAAATCCCTGATCCCCTGCTCCACCTACATCCACACCCTGAGCTATATCTGGAGATTGGGCACCGATTGCATTCAGCACTGCACAGGTCTCGTAATTGAAACCATATTTAGAATGAGTATATCCGATGTCCTTGATCAGATTTCTGGTCAATCCGGCAATATCCACGTAACCAGTAGTGGTTATTTCCCCTCCGACTATGACCAATCCCACAGTGATGAAGGTCTCACAGGCAACCCTTCCAGTTGGGTCCTGCCTTATCACCTCATCTAAGACTGCATCCGAAATCTGATCGCAAACCTTATCCGGATGTCCCTCAGTAACCGATTCCGAGGTAAAGAAATAATCTTTCTTCTCCATCTTTCATCCTTTCTTTTTTTATTCTTTCCCTGTCTACTACCTACTGTTTGCTGTCTACTATTCTTATTAGTCCAGCCCTACTTCAGACGAGTCCCCCACATACAATTTCTGAAATTTACCCAGCACCCGTGAATTGTTTCCGACTAAAGAAGAATCCAGCAAGCAGTAACATACTTCAGATTTCTCACCTAAGATTGAGTTTTTTATAAAAGAATGGCGAATGACCGCATGCTCTCCAACAGAGACAAAAGGACCGATCACCGATTTCTCCACCAGGCAGTTTTTCGGCAGGTATACCGGCGGAATAATCACGCTTCCATTTATGTCTCTTGATTTCTTAATCTTAGAAAGAAGGTGCCGGTTGGTCTCCAAAAGTGTTTCTGGTTTTCCACAGTCGAACCAGCCATCCACATCGAAAGTGCGGAATTTCACGCCTTTATCGATCATCAGCTGCAGGGCATCGGTAAGCTGGTATTCCCCTTTAGTGCGTATCCCCTCGTTAACGATCTCCCCCAGCGCCTTTTTCAACAGGTCTCCGCTCCTGAAATAATAGACCCCCACTAAAGCCTTTTTGCTGGTCGGCCGGTCCGGCTTTTCGATTAATCTGGAAGCATATCCGTTTTTGAGTTCCACTATCCCGAATCTTTTCGGGTCGTCTACCTCTTTTATACCCAAGGCATCGTGGTTTTCTTTTATGACCTGTTTGAGATTCATCTCAAAAACTGTATCCCCCAAGATTATCAAAACCGGCTCACCCCTTTTCACGGATCTGGTGGCTAAATAAACTGCATAACCCAGACCTTTTAATTCTTTTTGCCTTATAAAGGATGATTTGAATTCGTAGTTTTTCCGCACGTAATCGATGATCTTTTCGCCCATAAACCCGATAACGAAGATAACCCCGTCTATCTTTAACCCTTTTAAGCCATCCAAGACATGCCCTAAGATCGGTTTGCCTGCTACGTGCAGCAAAACCTTGGGAGCAGTATGAGTAAGAGGCCTCAGCCTTGAGCCTATTCCGGCTACTGGAATTATGACCTTCATAGTCTTTTAAAATAATCTTTATTTAATAATATGCAACCAATTTGTCAAAAGAAATTGCGCCCTGCCGATTAAAAGCGAGACCCGCGCCATAACCGTATATCCAAACGAGGCCCCAAACGAGATCATTATAAACCAGATTCCGAGCTTGGCTACCGCTCCTAAGGCACCTTTATGTTCCTTGGAAAAATAGAAGTAAATCAGGGTGGATAGAACCCCGAGCACCATGACTAACCCGGAAAATGAGGCAACGTTTAAGAAGGTGCTTCTGGTCTGAGGCAGGATCATCCCGTGAAGCTGTCTGATCAGGGAGATACCAGCAGTATTCCCCACCACAAAGGCTAAGGAAAACCTGGAAAGCCAGGAAACCTTTGAAAAAAAACGGGTGAACATCAAAAGGCCTAAGATCCCAGGGATAATCAGGAGATACTGCCTCTCGTTGAACAGCGGCGTCCAGAGCTGCTGTTTGATGACCGAATGCCAGATCAGACCGACATAATAGCCCGCTGAAATGCCGGCGAAGATATGCTCTGCCAGCTTATAAAAAGGGTTATCCTTATACAGAAAGCTGTAAAGGGACAAGGTAAAAAAAGCAGCCAAAGTCGTGCCGAAAAACTCCCAGCTCATTTCGAAACCTCTTTCTTTCTGGTGGCAAAATATCCTAAGTTTCCTAAGACCACAAAAAATATTATTGCAAAATGAATGACCGATTGTGAGTCCATCCCTAACATGGCTCTGCCCGGGTTTGAGGTGAGTTTCTCATATTCTGCAGCCCCCTTCATACCTCCTAAGAGACCCACCAACTGTTTGGTTTGAAGAAATGAATAACACTTGGGTGCCATAACTGCGGTGACCCCTGCACCCATAGGGGTTCCGAACTGGGCATTGACCAGGGAGACCCAGTAATCCACAGTGGCATTATCTGAGACTATAAAGATGAAATCTATGTCTTTATAATTTTTCACCCTTTGCATCAAAGGGAGTGTCTCTAACTTATTGTTATAAGCATCCATCGGGAAAATATCCGCTATTCTCCTCCCCATACCCAAAAGCACAGCCTGATACCCGTATTTAAAACCTAAATTAACGTAATCTGTTCCATATTTTTTATCATATTCCCGGGCAACATTTTTCACCACGTTCTCCATAACCGAAAGAGCTCCTAAGGGAATAGTGGTTACAGTGATGACTTTGATATTTTTCTTGAAGAGCTGCCTTAAAGCCGCATAGGACATCGGCTCAGTCTCAGGCAGAGTAGAAGGATAATAATCAAAAGTCAAAAGAACAACTGAGCCTTCCTTCAGACTTTCGACTCTATTATATAAATCCAGAGAAGGCTGGGTAACCCCTAAGGGCAAGCCCAGAGGGAAAATAAGAGGCAAAATTACCGCCACGCCGATCAAAAGGAAGATGTACCTTCGATCCAGTGCCTTAAGAGAAGAGAATATTTTAAATAAAGAGTTCATCTTTTTAAATTGTTCGGCTGGTGCTTAGGAACCATCGTAGGTCGGGCACCTTGCCCGACCTCACCAGAATCGACCTGCAAAGACATTTTGATTATTTCCCTTTTCTGAAACTATCCAGCGCCTCTTCCAAATTGGAGTAAATCTCGAATATCTGACCCAGATGAGTCACCTCAACTATTTTTTTCACCTCCAGACCTGGATTAGCAAACTTTATCTCGCCCTCTTTTTGTCTTAATTTCTGGCTATACTCCAGAAGCACAGAGATGAAAGCAGAGTATATCAGCTCGGTCCTGGAAAAATCCATTATTATTTTATAAGCTCCTGCAGAATATGCCTCGGCAAATTTATCCTCTAACTCCTTGATGTCATCCCCTGTCAGGAACTTCTCCTGGGGCTCGATCACCAGGATATCTTCGATCTTATAGCTTTTTACTTTCATTTACCTCCTGTAGGTCGACCTGTCCAAACGATTAGTTGACAAATTTGTTTTAATGCGTCTACAAATCTATATCATCCCGTAGGTCGGGCACCCTTGCCCGACATAAATCTTCTGAACAAGACATCTACTTTTCTACCCCATATAAGTCCTCTCAATCCCCAGCAGAATCCTCAGGGACATCGCAGCCGCACCCAAGGCTGCACCGATGATAATTCCCCTCTGCACTGCTAAATTGGGATAAGCCATAATCCAGTCCGCATAGGTGGGAAGCTTATCCCAGATGGCTTGTCCCAGAGGTGTTCTGCCTAACATTACTATGATTGCCGTAATAAGCAAAATGGTAGCCTCCAGAGTCCTTGCCCTGAAAGCCCGGTAAGCTGCGGAGGCAATGAAAAAAGCCAGGATCGAAAACATAGTCGACATCATCGGAGACTGGATGTTCTGAAAAAGCCAGTCAAAAGGGGTTTTCTCCTCTATTCCCCAGACAATACCGCAAACGGACATACCAAGCACAAACAAGACCAGAATAAGCTTGAAAATCCAATCTTTTCCTTTTTCCTGGATAACTTTCAAATTCACTTTGAGGATACTGACTATCCCTAAGAGCAGGCTGATTCCTCCCACGATAGTGACCCAGGTCAGGAGGTTCTGGCTGAAATTCACTATCCCGGAGTTGGCGCTGAAAAAAGCTAAGATCATAATGAAACCGGACAAGAATGCTATGGCAGTGTTGATTTGTGTTCTCATAATTTCAATGCTCTATGAAGAGTTTATAAAAGAAACCGCTACCGATATTCAGGGTCTCAAGAATTACCCCTAAAAGGATACATATTACCAGGAGAATCTTTATCCAGTCCTGACCCTTCAAGCTCCCCAACATCAGAGGCTCCTTAGAAAGATAAGAGCTGGCGGCAAAAAGCTCCTCACCCATCAGGGTATAGTCGCAGGCAGCTATGAAGAAAGGGAGTTGTTCCGGATTAGCAGTGCCAGCTATCTGGATGGCTCCGCTCGCCTGACCTTCCTCAGCCAAAAGCAGAGATTCAGCATAAAAAGCTCCCATATACACGTTGGTGGCTGGCTTATCCCGGTGCATAATCCCGTGGACTGCAGCCACAAAGGCGAACTGTTCTCCTGCTACATACTGTGCCATCTCCGGGTCGTAGTCATCACCCTTGCCTGCATCTAAATAAGCCCCCTTGACCGATTCCTGAGCCGCAGCTAAGACCAGGGGATAACGTACCGGAACCAAAAGAGGAGTATTATACTGAGCAGTTATCTTAGCCACCCGGCTCAAAATCGAAAGCCCGGCAATGGTTTGAATCTCATCTAACTCGTCTATCCCGGGTATAAAAAGGACTGGTCTTCCCATCTCCGTAGCCCTGCCAACTCCTTCCTCTATTGCTTCTAATCCATTAATCTTGCGGATAAAAAACTCCTTACCCTTTCTGGCACTGCGGATATATAAAAGCACAACCGCGCAAAAGATGATAAACAAAACCAGGATATTTATCCTGTCCGCTCGGAATAGAGGAGTGCTCTCAGAGGTACTGGCGAAGGAAAGCCCCAAATTGTGGAAAGAAATTATTACTGCAATTAAAAACAGGAAAAAGCTTTTTTTTCTCATTTTTTAGAAGCTAATTCCTTTTTGAGATAGTCAATAACCTCGACTGGTGTAGGATCAACTTGATTGAGTATGGCTAAGTAAAAGCTGGTAAAATCCCCTAACTGGATCAAGGAAAAGATCCGGCATAAAAGACTTTCACCCTGGCTTTTTATTTCAATTACCATCATCTTCTCTTTCTGAATTATATTTTTGACTATCTGCATCCTAACTTTGATTCGAGGATGGTCCTCTTTATCTTTTAGAATGACCACAATTAATTTATCCCTGATCTGGTCTAAAACCTTCCAGCCCACCAACTCGTTATGGTTGAACTCGGGGAAATAGTTATTATAAGCCAAAATCTTTGAGTTCTCACTGAACTGCCCCTTCCACCTGTACCCTACGGCATCAACATAATCCACTGAGGTATAAATTATGGGGAATTTTCCATACAGGTTTACGGCTAAGCTCTTAGCAGGGTTCTGGCTTTTCTTTTTCTCCAGGGCATATTCCGTTCTTTTTTCCTCAAGGAATTTAGAGGTTTTCTCAAGCTCCTCTATCTTATCCTGAATTAATCCTAATCGAGAAAGAGTAATAAGGACCGGCGTAAAAGAATATCCTAAAGCCGCTCTGGGAGGAAAGCCTTTGGGAATAAGTATGAATGGGAATCCATCCTTTTCACATTCCTGAAAAAGAGTTCCTCCTGAGGTGATGGCGATGATTTTAGCTTTTCTCCTTTTTGCTTCCTGAAAAGCTGAAAGGGTCTCCTCGGTCTCACCTGAATAGCTGGAGACAAAAACCAAACTTTTTTCATTAACATATTCCGGCAGAAGATAGTTTCTGCAAACTGAAAAAGGAACTTTAAGCTCATATGCCAGGTAAGATCGGGCTAAATCGCCTCCGATGGCAGAGCCACCCATTCCGGTAAGAATTATGTTTTGTGGAGTAAAGTTTGACACTTTTAAATCAGCAATAAACCCGAGATGTGCACCCTCAGTCAATTGCTGGGGGAAATTATAGATTAAATCGTACATCCCTTTTGCATCAACTTTTTTAATATCTTTGATATTGTCTAAATCCGGTTTTATGTTCATCTTTTAAGTCCTAGCAGAATTTTCGTGGCTGAATTTTCTTTGATAGTCTTCATCTAAGAATCTTTCTATGTCTTTAGAATCATTAAGCTTCATTGCTTGCTCAGCTAAATTTCTGGCTTCTTCAAATTCAATTGAACGGATGATTTTCTTGATCTGGGGTATGGCTAAAGGAGAAGTGGAAAGCTCGTCTATCCCCAGTCCTACTAAAAAAGACGTTGCTTTGGGATCAGTTGCCATCTCCCCGCACATCCCTACCCAGATATTATTCTTATGCCCGTCCTCTACCGTCTTTTTTATCAATTTCAAAATCGAAGGATGAAAACTCTGATAAAGATGCGCGATCCTCTCGTTGGTCCGGTCAACTGCCAGGGTATACTGGATCAAATCATTGGTCCCGATGCTGAAGAAATCACAATGCTGGGCTAAAGAATCTGCTTCTAAAGCCGCAGATGGTATCTCGATCATAATCCCGAGTTTGATTTTCTCATCAAAGGGAACTTTCTTCTCTCTTAGCTCTGATTTGACCTCTTCTAAAAGCTCTTTTGACTTTAAAAGCTCCTCTAACCCGGAGATCATAGGAAGCATAATACTCAAGTTTCCCAATGAGCTGGCTTTGAGAATAGCCCGGAGCTGGGTTTTAAAAAAATCCGGCAGATCCAGACATGCCCGGATCGCCCTCCAGCCCAGAAACGGGTTTGCCTCGTAGACCCTTTCTGCATCCTGAACGAACTTATCTCCTCCCATGTCGAAAGTCCGGATGATCACATTCTGGGGATAGACTTTGCGGGCAAGAAAAGAATATGCCTGATACTGCTCTTCCTCGCCGGGCAAATCTGAGCTGGCTAAATAAAGATATTCAGTCCGGAAAAGCCCTATCCCCTGCGCCCCGTTTTCTATGGCAGTGTCCACATCTGAAAGGAGCTCGATATTGGCAGAGAGTTCTATTTTCCTCTTGTCTTTGGTTTCTGCAGGAAGGCCGGTAAGATCAGCTAAACTTCTTTTCCTCTCCAGAAGCTTTTCTCTTTTCGCCTCATAGCTTTTTAAGGTAAGCTCATCCGGTGAAAGAATCACCTCCCCTTCGTCTCCATCCAGAATCAACATCTCCCCCCCCTTTAGGCTGGAGAAAAAAGTTTTTAGTCCGACCACCGCCGGAAAACCAAAGGACTTAGCTAAGAGCGCCACATGAGAGGTTTTTCCGCCGGTATCCGTGGCAAAACCGAGCACATTCCCCTTTTTCATCTGCACAACATCTCCCGGAGCAAGGGAGTGAGCGACGATTATCCCCGGGGTCTCTAAGGGCTCGATGGTATGCTGTTTTATACCTAAAAGCCGGTTTAATACCCGGTTTGAAACCGCAGAGATGTCAGCTACCCTTTCCTTTAAGTATTCATCTCTGGATAAGGAAATAGTCTGAATGGTTTTCTGAACAACCCGGTTGTATATGAATTCGGCATTCTTTTTCTCCTCCCTGATCCCTGAAAGCACCTGTTGATTGATATACTCATCTTCCAAGATCAGAAGATAGGCATCGAAGAGCTTGGCATGTTCTGAGCCTAATTTCTTGGTTATGCTCTCCTTCAGTTTAGATATCTCAATTTTCGCCTCATTTAAAGCTTTTTTGAAGCGTAAAGCCTCCTCTTCAACCTGATGGGAAGAAAGATCCTCTTCTTTGATTTTTATCTCCTCCCGGTCCAGGCGATATGCCCTTCCGATAGCTATTCCGGGTGAGGCAGAAATCCCAAGCCAGATTCTATTCTTTTTCTGATTCTTCATTTTGAGAGTTTTTCCTTACAATCCTTTCAAGTTTATGACTTTTATATGATGTTACTCAGTCCTCTCCGAACTTTTCCGCGAAAAGCTTAGCTATCTCCTCAACTGCTTGCGCCTCATCCTCGCCCCAGGCTTTGATGGTTATGAAACTCCCCATCTCCGCGGCTAACATCATCACGCTCATAATGCTCTTGGCATTCAGCTCGTATTCATCTTTTACCAGTCTGATCTCCGATCGGAACCGGCTGGCTTTCTGCACTAAAAGAGCAGCCGGGCGAGCATGCAGACCCAAACGGTTTATCACCTGAATTTTCTTTTCCGTCAACTTGAAATCCTTTAAACCCGTATGAAATTCTTGCCTGAAAGCTGTTTAACAGCCCCTTTTAGCTCCAGGTTAAGCAAAAGCGACAGTGCCTGGGGGGTAGAAAGCTGGCTTTCCCTGGCGA
Organism: Candidatus Zixiibacteriota bacterium; assembly: GCA_030692925.1. Taxonomy (GTDB): domain Bacteria; phylum Zixibacteria; class MSB-5A5; order MSB-5A5; family RBG-16-43-9; genus RBG-16-43-9. Next base: position 11,284 of record JAUYBY010000093.1, read on the forward strand.
TCAGGTCTATGTGAGCTGGTTCAGCAGAAAGTAAGTGGTAAACTTTTTGTTCCTGCTCAGAAAGTGAAAAACTTATGTCCTTCTTAGGTTCTTCTGTTTCATTGGAAAAAACATTCTTCAGCTCCTCTAAGACATCCTCAGCCCGGGTTACCAGTGTAGCTCCATTTTTGATCAACCAGTTGGTTCCCTGGCTCCCCTTGGAGCTTATGTTGCCTGGAATAGCGAAGACCTCCCTCCCTTGCTCTAAGGCAAGCTGAGCTGTGAGAAGTGCTCCGCTTTTTATTCCAGCTTCGATGATTATCACCCCAAGGGAAAGACCGCTTATACACCTGTTCCTTTTAGGGAAATTGTTCCCTTCCGGCTCTGTGCCTAACAAGAATTCGGAGATCAAAGCGCCGTTTTTCTCGATCCTCTCAGCCAATTTCTTGTTCTCTGGCGGATAGATAACATCCAGCCCAGACCCGAAAACCGCAACCGTCCTTCCTTTTGACTCTAAGGCAAAGTGATGCGAGATCGAATCAACCCCCCGGGCAAACCCGCTGACTATGGTGATCCCTTTTTCTGCTAATTCACGGGTGATTTTTTCAGCGATGAGCTTGCCGTAAGACGATGGCAGTCTTGTTCCGACGATGGCTAAAGCTTTAGAATCTTCATTTTTAATCTCCCCCTTTACGAAAAGGAAAGGAGGAGGGTCATAGATATTTTTCAGGCCAGGAGGATATTCAGCACACTTAAAAGTGATGAATCTGATCCCATCTTTTCCCACTCTCAAGCTTTGTTTTTCTGCCTCTTCCCAGGAGTTGAAGTTTTTTATGTTCTGAGCGGTCATTTCACCTATATCAGGTATCTGCTCAAGCTCCCTTAATCTGGCTGCGAACACCTCCTTAGGTGAGCCAAAATGATTTAAAAGCGAGATAAACCTTTTTGGTCCAACTCCCGGGACTAAAGACAACCCGATCCAATCTCTTATTTCAGAAACCTCCAAGTCTTAACTCCTCTCCTCTTCACGGCTTTTAGCTACCAGCTCCCTGCTGCAAGCTACGAGCTTTTTAGAATGCTCCAATCTTTACCTCTCCCTTTTCCTGCAGCTTACCTTTTTCCAGTTCCCGGCTGATGATATTTAAAAGCTCTTTAATCCCGACCCCTGTCAGGGCTGAGATCTTTACGCTTGGTATATTCAGGTTAGCTTTAAGTTTTTTCTTCTCCTTATCAGTCAAATTATCAGTCAAAAGATCAATCTTGTTCAAAGCCAGAATCGCAGGTTTCTCCAGAAGCGAAAGATCATACAGCTTGAGTTCCTGTCTGAGCTTATTATACTCCAGAGGTATGTCAGGCATAGTCACATCTAAAAGAAAAAGCAAAAGCTTGGTTCTCTGGATATGTCTGAGGAAATCAAGCCCTAATCCTTTCCCCTTATGAGCACCCTCGATCAGCCCCGGAATATCTGCTAAGACGAAACTCTTATTACTTTTTAATTTGACCACTCCTAAATTCGGTTTCAGCGTAGTGAAAGGATATGGTGCTACTTTAGGTCTGGCATCTGAAACCCTGGCCAAAAGGGTCGATTTGCCTGCATTGGGTGGTCCAACTATACCGACATCTGCTAAGAGTTTTAGCTCCAGGACGATTTTTCTCATCTCCCCTTTTTCACCCGGCTGTGCAAATCTCGGCGCTTGGTTAGTGGAGGACTTGAAATGTGCATTCCCCTTTCCTCCCCTGCCTCCCTTAGCAACCACAAATAGGTCCCCGGGAGAGACCAGATCACCTAACAACTCTCCTGATTTTTTATCCTTCACGACTGTGCCGGGAGGAACTTTCACGACCAGATCTTTACCGCCTTCTCCTGTCCTATCTTTACCCTCTCCATGCTTGCCGTTTCCTGCCTTATAAATCCTCTTATAATGAAAATCCAGGAGGGTCGAAAGGTCTGGATCTACTTTTAGAATCAGATCTCCACCCTTTCCTCCATCACCTCCATTGGGACCTCCTTTGGGCAGGTATTTCTCCCTTCTGAAACTTATACACCCATTCCCTCCTTTACCTCCCCACATTTCTATCTCCGCATAATCTACGAACATAAATTATCTTACTTTCTTGCTTCGATCATCTGAATTAAAATGTCCCTCAACCTGCCTTTTTCAACATCCTTTCTCAAATTGCCATTGAAAGCTATGGATATCTCCCCGGTCTCCTCAGATACGATCACAGCTAAAGCATCAGAATCCTCAGTCACCCCGATTCCAGCTTTATGTCTCATCCCGTACAGGTCAGCATATTCTCTTTTCTGGGTCAAAGGCAGAGTGCAGGCTGCTGCTACTACCATATCACCTCTAACGATCACGGCTCCATCGTGCAAAGGAGTGTAAGGCGTAAACAAGGTTAAGATTAATTCGGAGGAGAGCTGGGCATTTAAAGATTTCCCGGTCTCTATGAAATTCTTCAGCCCTATCTCCCTTTCCAGGACTATCAAAGCTCCGTATCTGAGCTCTGAGAGCTTTATAAGTCCCTTGACCAGCTCATCTAAGACCTTCTGCTTTTCATATCGAATGAAAAGACGAAAGGGTCGGCTTTGCCCGAATTCAGCTAAAGCTTTTCTTACTTCCGGCTGGAATACGATTACCAGAACAATAACCCCGACAGTAGCTATATTGGTTATCAACCATTTCAACCCTTCTAATTGAAACCAGAACGCCACAAACGCGATCACGATCAGAGCAAAGATTCCAAACAAAATCTGGATAGACCTGGTCCCTTTGACCAGGATCAGAAAACGGTAGAAAAGGAATGCCACAATCGCCACATCGATTAAGTCGACTATGCCGAATTTCAAGAATCCTACGTGAAAGAGTGTCATCTTTTGCTAACCTGACGTTAAGATTGCATCCACTAATTTTGCCACCCTTTTGCTTTCTTTGACATCGTGAACTCTTAAGATATTTGCGCCATTCATTATGGCAGCTGCCATCGAGGCTAAACTACCCTCTAACCTCTCTTCAGTCGGCAGATTTAATATTTTTCCGATAAACGACTTACGCGAAACTCCAACCATAAGTGGTCTGCCTAACTCTGTGAACTCATTAAGATTTTTCAATATCTTTAAGTTATCTTCCGGGGTTTTACCAAACCCTATTCCGGGATCGATAATTATTTTGTCTTCATCGATACCGGCTTCTTTGGCAATTTTTATAGATTCTATTAGATATGTTTTAATCTCTTCAATCAGGTTATCATAATGAGGATTTTCCTGCATATTCTTCGGTGTTCCCTTAATATGCATTAAGACTACCGGAACATCGTATTTAGCTATGACTTTCTTCATCTCAGGATCATACCTCAACCCGCTTATATCATTAACCATCGAGGCACCGGAATCTAACGCCTCCTTTGCTACTCTGGATTTATAGGTGTCTATCGAGATCGGGACCTGAATCATTTTAGTTAATTCCTCAATCACCGGTATAACTCTGCGCAGTTCTTCTTCGATAGTTACAGGCTCAGAACCAGGCCTGGTAGATTCACCTCCGACATCGATCATATCCGCACCTTCTTCTGCCAATTTAAGCCCCTGTTTTATCGCTTCCTCTAATTTGAAAAATCTTCCTCCATCTGAAAAAGAATCTGGGGTGACGTTCAGTACACCCATAAGATGTGTGCGAGAGGAAAAATCAAGTACTCTCTGTCCAATTTCCAGTAAGTATCCTTTCTTCTGATTGAGCTCTTTTAGTCCTTGTCCTTTAAGGTTCATATTTCCCCTGATAAAACGAGTGTATAAGGACGGCTACATTCCCCTTTGAAGATTTCTGTCACCCTTTTTAAGAAGGATCTTCTCTACCTTTTTCAGGTTCATCCTTACTTTTATTTTGATTCCTTTTTATCTTCTACTTTGCTTTTCCGGTCACTGTTTTTATTCTCAAGTTTTTCCCCCCTTAGTATCCGGTCTATCTCCACTCCATCCAGGATCTCCTTCTCTAAAAGAGCCTCAGCTAAAAGATGAAGCTTATCTAAGTTGCCACTTAAAAGATGGAAAGCTTTCTTTTCCGCTTCCTCTACAATCCTTTTTACCTCCTCATCTATTTCCTGAGCAGTCAGCTCACTGTAATCCCTGTGTTTGGCTATTTCCCGTCCTAAGAAGATCTCCTCCTCCTTTTTGCCAAAGGTCAGAGGACCTAACTTCTCGCTCATCCCCCATTCGCACACCATCTTTCTGGCAAGCTCAGTCGCTCTTTCGATATCATTCCCCGCTCCAGTGGTCAGCTCATTGAAAACCAACTTCTCTGCTACCCTACCACCTAAAAAATGCACTAATTTAGTCTCCAGATACCCCCTTGAATGGGTATGCTTTTCATCAATGGGAAGATAATGAGTTAAACCTAAGGATAAACCTCTGGGGATTATGGTCATCTTATGAACCGGATCAGAGCCCGGGGTGAGCTTGGCTACTAAGGCATGCCCGGATTCATGATAAGCGGTGAGCTTCTTTTCCTCTTCACTTATTACCAAGCTCCTCCTCTCAGTTCCCATCATCACCTTATCCTTCGCCTCCTCAAAATCTTCCATAGTCACCTTATCGCGATTTTTCCTGGCAGCTAAAAGCGCGGCTTCATTCACCAGGTTAGCTAAATCTGCTCCTGAAAGTCCCGGAGTTCCCCGGGCTAAAATCGATAGATCCACATCCTCAGCCATCTTTATCTTACGAGTATGAACTTTCAAGATTCCTTCCCTGCCTTTCACATCCGGGATATCCACCACCACCTGACGATCAAACCTGCCCGGTCTTAACAAAGCCGGATCTAAAACATCCGGGCGGTTAGTTGCCGCCAAGAGGATCACCCCTTCGTTTGACTCAAAACCATCCATCTCCACTAAAAGTTGATTCAAAGTCTGTTCTCTTTCATCGTGCCCCCCACCTAAACCTGCTCCACGATGACGACCCACTGCATCAATCTCATCGATAAAGATTATACAGGGGGCACTCTTTTTTCCCTGATCAAACAGATCTCTCACCCTGGAGGCTCCTACCCCCACAAACATCTCCACAAAACCTGACCCGCTCATGCTGAAAAAAGGAACCCCGGCTTCCCCGGCAACTGCCCTGGCTAAAAGGGTTTTACCAGTTCCAGGCGCCCCTAAAAGCAAGACGCCCTTGGGTATTTTACCTCCTAATCTCTGGAATTTAGAGGGGTCCTTTAAAAACTCTATGACCTCCTGCAACTCCTGTTTAGCCTCATCTGCTCCTGCCACGTCGTTGAAGGTGACCTTGGGAGTGTTCCCGGTCAAAAGCCTGGCCCGGCTTTTGCCAAAAGAGAATATCCCTTTGGTGCCCCCTTGCATCTGCCTGAAAAGAATAAACCAGAGGAAACCTAAGAGTAGAAGATAAGGTAGCACCCCTAAGACAAGCCCTGACCAGTTGAATTTAGGCGGTTCAGCTTTTATCTGCACACCTTTTGCTACTAATTTCTGTAGAATTGAAGGGTCCTCAAAAGGGAGATGCAGTTTGTAATTCTGGTAAGATCTGGTAACATTACCTTCTGTCTTTTTGATTGGCTTAAGGAATTCTCCAGCCACGTCCTTCTCCACCAGGAGCGCGGTTTTGACATTATTGGAATCAAGCTGCTCCAAAAACTCAGTATAGTTTATCTCCACCTCTTTTTTTAAGCCGCGGTTATAATACTGATACAAATAGAGTGAGAGGATGATCAGAACTGCCCAGATTAACAGTGTTCTTCCGGCTTTTCTCCAGGGGAATTCACCACCTGGTCTTTCACCTTCAGGGACTCTTTTCAATCTATTCTTTTTCTCCGGTTTAGACCTGCGGCCTCGATTTAAATCATCTTTCTTTTCACTCATATATTTCACCTTATCATCTGTTATTTATCTCAAAGCTCAAATTTTCTCTGAGCCAATCTTGCTCCTTCAACTCTGGCTATGTATGGTAGATTGCGGTATCTTTCTGCAAGGTCTAATCCGTAACCTACCACGAACTCGTTGGGTATTGCAAAACCTACATATCTAATGGGAACTTCGACTTTTCTCCTCTCCTTCCGGTCTAAAAGAGTGACTATCTCTATGCTTTTCGGACTACGCAGAAGTAAGTTTTTTCTTATGAAGTTCAGGGTTAAACCTGTATCTACGATATCCTCTATGATTATTACGTCTTTTCCCTCGATATTAACGCTTAGGTCCTTGATCAGTCTGACTGCCCCGCTACCGACTATCTCCTGACCATAGCTGGCAACTGCTATGAAGTCGATCTGATGCGGGATTTTCATCTGCCTTACCAGATCAGCTAAGAAAATGAAGCTTCCCTTAAGTATCCCGATTAATATCGGCTCTTTACCCGCATAGTCCCTGGAGATTTTACTCCCTAACTCTCTTATCCGTTTGTCAAGCTCCTTTTTTGGGATGATTATCTTAATCCCTTTTCTTTTCATCTCCTGACTATTCTTTTGGGGACATAGTTAGTTCAGCTTTTATCCTCAATATCTCTTTGGTGTTCTTCTGGACCTTGAACTGGTCTGCAATTCTATATCCCAAGACCCAGACTATCCAATCATTGGAGGTTAAAACCAGAACTCTTTCCTTTTCATAACGAGGGACTTTAAGGTCTGTCAGGAAATCTTTCAGACTTTTGGTCCCCTTCATTCCCAGAGGACTGAACCGATCACCTGTCCTTGGATTTCTCAAGATGAACGGTGGTTTTAACTTATCCCAGCTTAGAAATGCAGTCATCTCGTCTTTTAAATAAGGCTTTTCTTTCAGATTTTTCCTTTTGATTACCTCTGAATCTAACCTTATACCAAATCTTTCGGACTCTGCTGCTCCCGGAAAAACCAGCGACTGATCTTTTTCCTCCTTTTTTACCTTATAGAAATTTAAATGTCCGGCAGAGACTTCAGCCAAAACATCTTTCTTCAGGAAGATCCTTCTTCCTGCCTTTCTTTGCTGAGCTAAGTTCAGAACCAGCTCTACCTGAGCGAAACTTCCCTTAAATTCACCTTCTCCTAACCGTTCGAAAACCAGCCTGAGTATCTCTCTTTGCAAAAAAATATCATAATTAAATAACTTAGCTAAATCAAGCGAAATCTTCTCCTTTTGTGCTTTAGCAATTTTATCAAATGCCTTCAAGGTTTCTTTTTTAAGATAATCCTCCTGTGCGGATAAAATAGAGGCTGTTCGATTTAGCGTATCAACGATATTTGGGTTGTAATTCTTTTTCAAATAAGGCATAAGCTCCAATCTGACCTTGTTCCTGAGATAGACTTTTCTTAAATTTGAAGAATCAATCCGAAAACCAAGCTCATTTTCTTTTAAAAACTGCTCGATCTTTTCCCTTTTTATCTCTAAAAGAGGCCTGATTAGTTTGTCTTTTACAGGCGGCATACCAGATAAACCCAGACCACCCGCTCCTCGAATAAGCCGCATCAAAACCGTCTCAGCCTGGTCGTCTGCATTATGCCCAAGGGCGATTTTAGTCGCTTTTATCCGATTAGCCAATTTATTTAGATAATCATACCTCACCTCTCGGGCCGCCTCCTCAATCGAGAGCTTCTCTTTCTTGGCTATCTTTTTCACATCAAAAGACTTAGAATAAAAATCCAAACCTAAATCTTTTGCCAGTCTTTTGACAAACCTCTCATCTTCATCTGACTCTTGTCCCCTGAGCTTATGATTTATGTGAGCAACAAACAGCTTCAAATCGTATTTTTCCTTTATCTGATTTAGAAGATGAAGCAGTGCCACAGAATCCGGACCTCCGGAACAGGCAACAATTACCCTATCCCCCTTTTGAAGCATATTAAAACGTCTGATTGTCTGTTCAAATTTTCGCAGTATTTCCATAAGAATTCCTTATCCTTTTTGTAGGCTCCGTTTTCGTGGACTATCCAGCAAAAAGATATAGTTTTTAGAGGAATTGTCAAACCAAAAGGGGGAATTTGTTCTGTCAGGTCCCCAGATCTGACAGTGACTGCTGAAACTTCAGTTGTCAGGAGTAGCTCCTGACATAATCAACAAAAGTTTTTTGGTAAGTAAGGGCGAGTCTGAAAGGCGTGCACTACGAAGTATCCCTTCCCTGTCTACTGTCTACTATCTACTGTTTACTTCTTTCCCCTTCCACATCTCCTTAGTCATCCTCATCTCCTCAAACTGAACCAGGATATCATCCCCCTCTTTTTTAAAATATTTCCTTATATCTTTGAATCGCTCATCTCCAAAAATATCTATTTTGTTTCGAGGGTCGTGTTTCTGGAATTTAGTGCTGACGAATTCAAACCCGCACTTGAGATAACATTTAATAGCCCTCTGGTTCAAAGCGACAACGTCTAAATACAGCTGCTTAAATTTCATCTTCTCAAAAAAATATGGCAAAAGTGTCCTGATAGCCTCGGTTCCATAACCTTTGTCCGTAGATTCATATCCTAAATAGATACCCAGCTTCGCCTTTTTATTTCCCCAGTCAAGGTCATAGATATTTAAAAATCCTAAAAGCTCCTCTTTGAGATCATCTATGGCTAAATAGAGCATCCGTGGGTCTTTTTTTCTTTTCAAATACCATTCCTTTTTCTGAGTCTCAGTAATTTCCCCTAAATTGTAATGAGCATACAACGGATCAGGGTACGGTTTCCATTTTAGCCTTTTGTCAATATCGTCCTTTCTAAACGGACGGATGATTATCCTTTCCCCTTTGAGCCTGAAGCGCGTTATCTTGAGTAGTAAATCAGAGGTCATCTATTTTTGAAAAATGGAGTATAAAACTTTAGTTTTATTTTTGTAAACCTGAAGGTTTACACTCCAGTGTCTTTTTCTCGCTCGGCGAGGATGTTATCATCCCCGCCAGCTTTTTTCTTGTGGATGATAACATCCACAAGGAGCCTGAGGTTTTTTTTGTTTTTCCCTGTCTATCCGCCTTTGGCGGACTGTCTACTCTCTACTTATACCAGCCATTTAGACATAATCAAAAAATCTAATTTATGCCAATGCTTGCGCAAAAAGGCTTCCTGCACGAAACCCGATGACAAATACAGATTGACAGCAGTATTAAGATTCGGTGTGGTATAGGCGAAAAGTTTATGGCATCCTTTTTCTTTAGAGTAGTTTTCAACTTTTTGAATGAGCTGTTTGCCAATTCCCTTTCCCTGTTCTTCTAAAGCCGTGCAGATCCAGGAAAGGTCAGAAATCCCACCCTGGTCGAATCTCCCGATTGCCAAACCAACGATCTTGCCATTATCTTCAGCCACAAAACCATATCTGTTCTCATCTCCGATGAACCTCAAGAAAGTGTCATAGGAATAAAGCTGAAGCTCCTCATCCAGAAGCTTTCTGGGATAGACCTCCTTCTCATACTTCTCCCAGGTTTTCTCTCTAACAGTTCTGGAAAGCTCAATCGACTGCTCGATATCTTCTTTTTTCATTTCCCGAAGCAGCATTTGACCTCCAGACATAAACCGCAAGTTCTCTTTCATTTTCCCCTCCCTTGATGGGAGGGGTAGGGGAGGGTGTTCCCCTCTCCCTAACCCTCTCCCACAAGGGGAGAGGGAACTCTACTTTCTTCCAATTTTTCAGAATATTGTGGTGGTAATAATCTATCCCATCAAACCAAACCTAATTGCTTCTCTAACTCTTCCACCAGATGCAGATATTCGTGATGTTTGCCTTCTCCAATCACTTCTTTTTCAATCTTCTCGAATCTTTCCTCCAAGACCCTCTGCTCTTTTTCCGGGATATTTCTATCAGCCATTGCATAAAGGATATTATCTTCCTTAAAAATATGTGGGGCTAAAAGACCAGCATAACCCAGTGCATTTTCAACCAACTTTTTGATAGAAGATTTATCCCCTTTTTCATATTTTTCTAAAGCCTCTGCCATCCCTTTGACATAGTTTCTGCCCAGGGTATGTTCATACAACATAACCCCCAGAGGACCACCCTCCCTGGGTATCCCGTATTTCTCCATCATTGGAAAAAGGGTTTCCTCTTCTTTTCCGTGATGACACCTGTCTGCAAAATTGCGTATGAAATCTACTGCTTTTTTGAAGACTTCTGCAGGAACCTCTTTACCTTCATCTAAATTCTGTGAGGCTTTTTCCAAGACTTTAATCATCCTCAAAATGACCTTGTGCTCTTCTTTTAATTCTTCTGTAGGTTTCATGATTTAATCTCCTTTTTACTCGTTGATATTGGAGTATAAAGCTTCAGCTTTATTTTTGGTAAACCTGAAGGTTTACACTTCAGAAATCAAATCTCTGAAGTATAAAGTTTTTTGTAAACCCAGGGTTTACTCTCTATGATTCGGGTGGAGTCAAGCTCCACCCCTACGCGTTTTTCCCCTGTCTACTGTATGCTGTCTACTGTCTACTTTTCAAATCCCCAGATCTTCTTATTCAAAATGGCAACCAGATCATCGATCTTCACCCTCACCTGTTCCATCGAATCCCTTTCCCGCAAGGTCACAGTCTGATCTTGTAGAGTCTGGGAGTCAACTGTTATGCCAAAAGGAGTTCCCACCTCATCCTGTCTTCTGTACCTTCTGCCGATGGCGCCGCCTTCATCATAGAAGACCTTAAAATGAGGCCTTAATAGATCTTCGATCTTCTTTGCTATCTCCGGCATATTTTCTCTTTTTACCAGGGGATACACTCCGGCTTTTATGGGTGCGATCTTGGGGTCTAATTTCAAAACGGTTCTTTCCTCATCCTTGACCACCTCTTCGTGATAAGCATCCAGCAGGCAGACCAGCAAAGAGCGGTCAACCCCGGCTGAGGTCTCGATGATATATGGGATATACCTTTCCTTGGTCTGGTCATCATAATAGGAAAGGTCTTTCCCGGATGCCTGGGTATGCCGGGAAAGGTCGTAATCGGTGCGGTTATGAATTCCTTCGATCTCCTTCCAGCCAAAGGGAAAATTATATTCTACATCATATGCCATCTTGGCATAAAAAGCTAACTCCTTTTTATCGTGCTGGTGAAACCTCAAGTTTTCTTTTTTTATCCCCAGAGAATGATACCATTTCATTCTCTCCTCTTTCCAGTATTCGATCCATTTGTCGTCTTCTTTGGGGTTGATAAAAAACTGCATCTCCATCTGCTCAAATTCTCTGGAGCGGAAGATGAAATTGCCCGGGGAGATCTCGTTTCTAAAAGCCTTACCGATCTGGGCTATTCCAAAGGGAGGTTTCTGTCTGGAAGGGGATAAGACGTTTAAGAAGTTGACATAGATACCCTGGGCAGTTTCCGGGCGAAGATAGACCATTGAAGCATCATCCTCCACTGGACCCATATGGGTTTTGAACATCAGATTGAACTGCCTGGCTTCTGTTAATTCTCCACCGCAATTAGGGCATTTCGTCCCCTGAACCTCCTCTGCCCTGAACCTCATCTTGCAGTTCTTGCAGTCAACCATCGGGTCAGCAAAAGAAGCTACGTGACCTGAGGTCACCCACACCTGCGGATGCATTAGAATCGAGGCATCCAGCCCTTCGATATCATCCCGGAACTGGGTCATACTTTTCCACCAGCACTGTTTGATGTTATTCTTAAGCTCCACGCCTAAGGGCCCATAATCCCAGCAGCTATTTATCCCCCCGTAGATCTCGCTGGACTGGAAAATGAAACCTCTCCTTTTGCACAGGGAGACCAGTTTATCCATTAAATCCTGACTTTTCTTGTTTGCCACCTTTCCTCCAAAAATGTTCCTTTTGATTAACCCGATATCTTCCTCAAGAATTCCAAGGTTTTCAGCTCTTTTGCTCCGGTATGATAACTGATAAAACTCTTGACCAGCTCAGAGATCTCCTCCAGGCTTTCCTTATCTACGGGGAATTTATCCGCCTTATTAATGTCCAGGGATAGGAGCTTCCTGGCTATAAGATATGATTCCCGGCTGAGCTTGAGGTAGTATTCATCCTCCTTTGCGCACTTTTTGCAGATCACCCCGCCTCTTTCCGGACTAAAGAAAACCTCTTCCTCTTTTATCTCCTTACCACAGTTTATGCAGGCATCTAATTTAGGCTTATATCCCAGGTGAGTGCTGAGCTTAAGTGCAAAGCTCCAGAAAAGCTTTTCCGGGTTCGACTCATCAGTTAATTCCATCCTTGAGAGGGTCTTCAGACTCAAGTTGAAAATCCTCGGGTTTGACTCCTCGCCTTTTATCAACTGGTCCAGAAGCTCAGACACAGCCGCTGCCCAGGAAAAACGGTTCAAGCTTTTGCTTAATCCCGAAAAACTCTTCAAAGTCTCTGCAGAGGAAAGAAGATGGAGTTCACTTCTCTCCCTTTTATAAAAAACTACTTCGACCAGCGAAAACGTTCCAGGTGGAGCAGTCCTGCTTTTTGCCCTTTTTATCCCTTTGGCTAAGACCTTTACCTTCCCGAAATCTCTGGTGTAGAGGGAAAAGATGAGCGAGGAGTCACCATACTTGAAGCTCTTCAGGACGATCCCTTCGGTTTTGACCAAGCTCATCTATTTTCTTGAAAGAGGGGTGGAAGAGGTATCCTGGGGCTGGACGAATTTATAGATCACCTCATCCTTCTTAGCCATGCCGTATCTTTCCCGGGCAACCTTCTCGATGTAGGAAAGGTCATCTCTGAGTTTTTCTTTCTCTATTTGCAGATCCATATTCAGAGCCTGCAGTTTTTTAGTCTCAAGGATTGTATTCTCTTTTTGTGCTTTTAGTGAAAGCAGCCGAAAAAAACCGTAATCCCCGGCAAAATAGAGATAGAAAATGAAGCAAAAGAGCAGGAGAAACAAAACCCGCCTTAATATTTTCTTGCGGGGAAAAGACTGTTTTTTGATCCGGGCAAAGAAATTATTCTCCTTGAGATTTTTTTTCTGTCTGTTATCTAACATGCTGACCTCCCTTTACCCAGGCCATAAAACACATTCCGTCCGGCATAGGCTGCTCTCCTACCAAGCTTTTCTTCAATCCGCAGCAGTTGATTATATTTGCAGATCCTATCAGTTCTCGAGGCTGAGCCGGTCTTTATCTGGCCTGAGGAGACAGCAACTGCCACATCCGCGATAGTGGTATCTTCAGTCTCGCCTGAACGGTGAGAAATAATAGTGTTAAAGTTAGCTTTCTTTGCCATCTCGATGGTATCTAAAGTCTCGGTAAGGGTGCCTATCTGGTTCAGCTTGATCAGTATAGCATTGGCTGCTTTTCTTTCTATCCCCACTCTTAGCCTTTTCGGGTTGGTAACGAAGATATCATCCCCCACGATCTGGATTCTATTTCCCAATTTCTCTGTGAATTTTACCCATCCTTCCCAGTCGTCCTCTGCCAAACCGTCTTCGATGGAGATAATCGGGTATTTATCTAACAGGTCTCCATAATAGTGGATCAGTTGAGTACTGGTAAATCTTCTGCCTTCAGCTTTGAAGATGTAGAGTTTTTCGTCCGGATTGTAAAATGCAGAAGCCGCCGCATCTATCCCCAGGTAGATATCCTCTCCAGCTCTATATTCTGCCCGGCTAATCGCCTCCAGGATCACCTGAAATCCTTCCTCATTCGAATTCAAATTTGGAGCAAACCCGCCTTCATCCCCCACCCCGGTATTGAGCTTTTTTTCTTTTAAGACTTTTTGCAGGTGATGGAAAACCTCTACTCCCATCCTTAAAGATTCTTTGAAAGAGGGGCCGCCAGCCGGCAAAATCATAAACTCCTGAATATCCAGATTATTATCCGCATGTTGACCACCGTTCAGGATATTCATCTGAGGAACCGGAAGGAGCTTTGCCTTTTTCCCTCCAATATATTCATATAAAGGAATCTTCTTAGAAGCCGCACAGGCTTTGGCTACTGCTAAGGAAACACCCAGAATGGCATTGGCACCCAGGTTTTTCTTATTCTCCGTCCCATCTAAATCCAGGAGGAACTTGTCAAGCTTCCTCTGGTCAAACGGGTTTAATTTTGACCGGACAAGTTTCGGGGCTATTTTTTTATTGACATTCTCAACTGCCTGCCTGACACCTTTACCCAGATATCTGGTTTTGTCCCCATCCCTTAGCTCTAATGCCTCATGCGCGCCGGTAGAAGCACCAGACGGGACTATGGCTCTTCCTTTTGCTCCGCTTCGCAGTTCAACTTCCACCTCCACTGTGGGATTCCCCCTGGAATCTAAGACCTCTCTGCCAAAACATCTTTTTATCCCAGCCATATTTTATACCTCTCTTTTAGAGTAAGCTTTTTTACTTGTCCTTAAATCTAAAGCTTAAAAAAACTTTTGCAATAGAAAAAATAGGGGGACGTGGGATTTTTTTGATATTTCCCTTATTAGGAATTGGGTGAAAGAAGGTAAAAAAAATTTACCCCACCGCTCTACTCACTATATTTTCGGGTAAGATATAGTGAGTGAGACGGTAGGGTAACTATTTTTTCCTTATATTGGAGAACAGTGATCAGTTACAAGGTGGTGGCCCGCCTTTGAAAAGATAATTGACCAAGTAAACCACATCAGCCACAGTCACATAACCATCACAGTTTGAGTCCCCAGCTCCAAAAGGTCTGGGGGCAGGACCACCTTTAAATAAGAAATAAACCAAATACACCACATCTGAAATGGTAACCTTGATGTCTGCATTGGCGTCCCCAGACAGATAGACATAAAAACTAAGTGTTTGGTCTGACCATCTTTCCGCCCCCCATTTGTCATATGCTTTCACTTTCCAATACCAATACTTAGGCCCAACATTATCTGTAAAGGCAGTATCCAGCAAGCTGTCATAGATTATAGTTGAGTCAGGGTTAAAAACAGTAGAACGGCTGAGGTATAAATCATAAAGAACAGTGTCATTATCAAGGTCAGGTGCATTGTGCCATTTAAATTGCACCCTTGCCTTGACAGAGTCAGCATCTGTAGGGGATATTAAGGCATAAGAATTTGGGCGTGAATTGATTAAATTTAGAAGAATCGAGACATTGTCGCTGCCCTGATTTGATACAGCCAAGTCAAGATCAGAGTCATTATCTAAATCCGCACAAAATACAGAAATAGGTACAATTCCTGCAGAATAATAACCTATGGTTTGGAAAATCCCATTTCCATCGTTTATTAGAATGGAAGCTCTATTGCTATTAGCATTTGCTACGGCTAAGTCCATATTACCGTCCCGGTCTAAATCTGCACAAAAAACAGAAAAGGGTGTAGTTCCTACACTATAGTCAACTTTAGGCTGAAAAGTACCGTCCCCGTTATTTTTTAAGATGGAAACGGTATTAGCATTGCCGTTTGCCACAGCTAAATCTAAATCACCATCCCCATCCAAGTCTGCATCCCAAACACAACGAGGTGACATACCTACTGCATAATCGACTTTAGTTTGAAATGTTCCATCTCCATTGTTTTTCAAGATAGAAACATTGTGGCCATAAAAATTTGCCACAGCTAAATCGAAATCATTATCACCGTCTAAGTCTGCACAAATAATAGAAGTGGGGGCATTGCTTGACCCGTAATCAACTTTAGTTTGAAATGTTCCATCTCCATTGTTCTTTAGAATAGAGACATTATTGCTAAAAGCATTAGCAACTGCCAAGTCTTGGTCACCATCTCCATCCAAATCTGCACAAAAAACGCACTCCGGACCATCTCCAGCCGCATAGCTAACTCTAGCCTGAAAAGTACCATCGCCGTTGTTCTTTAAGATAGAGACGCTGTCATTATAATTTGTCGCAACTAAATCCAAGTCTGAATCATCATCTAAATCCGCACTAAAAACGGACCAAGGATAATAGCCTGCATCATAATCAATTTTGGGTTGAAATACACCGTTTCCATTGTTCTTTAATATGGAAACATTGTTTGTAACCTGATTTGCCACAGCTAAATCTAAATCACCATCCCCGTCTAAGTCAGCACAAAAAACATGATAAGGAAAATCCCCTACTCCGTAGTTAACCGCCGGGGCGAAGGGGATGGAGTCAGGATTTTGTGCCCAAGCAGAGATAGCCCAAAGCATAGAAAGAGCTAAGAGCAATAGCTTTTTTCTCATAATACACCTCGTCTACTGGATTTTAGAATAAACATTTCCCCCTCACTAACTTCAAGTAGAGCGCATCTTTACATTTACTCAATATTTAAAATAGCTTTATTTTAAGCCTTGTCAAGGCAAATCACGTTAGAGTGGGCTAATTTCCACAGATTTTTTGCAATAGAAAAAATAAAATAATCCCGCAAATCGAGGATAAAAAATTGACCCAGTCATTATTCAACCAGGATATTCCTGAGACCCTGTTTGTGTCAAAATTACAGTGAGTTTTCCTCTCAGTCGACTTATTGCAGATGGGACAGAGATACTGCGCCTGCAAAAAGGCACCTAACAGACTATCTATAAACGAGCCTGAAAAACCGGCTATGACTATTATCAAAAAAAGCTCCGTCCTAAAGGGAACAGGAGAAATTCCCGGCAGGAACCCAACTAAGACCAGGAAAAAAGAGCCAAAAAGAGAGCTTGCAGTTCCGATCAGACTTATACCTCCTGAACTGCCCGGCGATACTCTTTTAAAACCTCTCAGAGAAATTGGTTGAGCTTTAGACAAAATACCTATTTCAGTTCCCCAGGTATCAGCATTAACTGTGGCTAAACAGGCTAAATAGGCGGAGTAGATAGAGGGGGAGGGGAATATAAAATAAATAAAAGAAAGTGCTCCTGCTAAAACACCATTTGCCAGAACCTGGTTTTTATCCCGTGCCCCGGTCTTCTCGAAAACATCTTTATATTTTATTTTTTGACCTGACTTATACCTGGAAAGAAAACTTGATGAAAAAAAGAAGAATAAAAGAGGTAAGGCAAAACCAATCCCGCCAGTTCCGAAGATTATGGCACCTAAGAGAAATGCAGCCGAAGCCCCGTCCGAGGTGAGGAGTTTGAATCTGTAAGCAAGGGTTGAGACCAGGGCACTTAAGACCGTTCCCAGGAAAAGCTGGAGTGCAAGTTTAAGGATCATAAAAGCTGGAATCTTTTCCTGAAAAACCATTCTGTGGCTAGAAACAGGATAAAGAGAATCAAAAGAAAAGGCTGGGTCCAGAGGGGTATCTCCCTGGTTTTTAATCTGACTCTTTTCTCTAAGTTCAAACCGTTTAGAAGCGATGGAAAATTCTCAGGCTCCGAGTATTCACCCCCGGAAAGTAAAGCGATCTGCTGCAGAAGCTCTTTATCCGGCTTTAAATCTTCATCCTCTAAACTGGTTTTTTCTATTTCAAAACTGCCGGAGGAAGTTCCCAGAATTATTCCGTTCTGCCTGGCATCCCCTTTAAAAAGATATCTGCCCGGAGGTAAAAAGGAAACGGTATAGGAATAATCCCCGTTTTCATCCGGAGTCAGGTTGAAAAGTGATGAATCTGCTTCCTTTTCTTTTGGGTAGAGTTTTATTTTTATCTCCGCTCCTTTGATTTTCTGATAGCTCTCATCGAAAAGCCTGGAGACAAATTTTATCTCTTCACCTCTTTTATAGACATTCTTATCCGTGAAGATTTTGAACCTCTCTAAATCTTCTTTTGACAAAAGCCACCTGAACGAGTTCTCCCAGAGCTTTTTATAGGCTGAATTATCCTGCCCGATTCCCCAGAGGAGAAAATCCCATTTCCACAAAGGCGAGAAACTCAGGACCTCTATTTTTCCTTTCTCTTGCTCTTTGACAATAATTCCCGGAAGAACTTCCTGGTTACCGTTGAAAAGTGCCAGGATTTTTGCTCCAGTTTTTTCTTTTAATGGTATCATCTGCTCAAAAGGAGGAAGGTTTGCCCATAAAGAGAGATTTTCCTCCGGGTCATCTGAAAGGCGGGTTATCGGATGAACTTTTCCATCCTGGGTAAGGGTCAAATTGAAAGTCTGGTTTAAAGGCTTTTCTCCCTTTACGATCTCAAAAGGAAGAAAATCCAAAGAGCTTAAAAGCCCTCCTCTTTTATAAAACTCCTCCCCAACTACGAGTAGAATGGAAATCCCTTTTCCGTATATTAGCTCTCTAATTGCCTTTTGATTCTGCTCTAAGAATTGAGGAGAATCCAGCAGGATCAAAAGGTCACAGGCTTTGAGCTTCTCACCTGCCGAAAGCTCACCCGAAACCGGCTGGTTTGATTTTGAGAAGACCAGGCTTTCGAAAGATATGTCCTTATTCCCGGATAAAAATCTTTTGAGGAAATTGTACTCCCAGTTCAGGCTCTGGCTTACCAGAAGCAGTTTGAATTTCCGGTCCAGGACTTTCTGGGTGAAGCTTTTGAAGTTATTCTGCAGGAAAGTTTCTCCTTCTATTTTAGGAATTATGACCTGGTATCTATGTATCCCTTTTGTCTCCGGCTCAAATACCAGCTTGAGTTCCTGGATTTCACCTGAGAAATTGAAGACGATTTCTTTTTGAGTTAGGGTTTTCTTCTCCTCTTGCAGGTAAACCGGGATTTTTATTCCCTTATATCCCTGATTTTTCAGGGTAACTTTGACAGTATCCTTTTCCCCTGAATAAGCAATTTCATTATAGTCCAGCTTTTCTATGCTGAGGTCTTTAAACGGCACAAATTCTCCGATTCCTACAGAGTAGATAGGAAGATTATATTTTTTTGAAATGGCTAACGGGTCTGCTCCGGAGTTGTTAGCTCCATCGCTTAAGAGGATAATTGCGGAAAGCTCTTTGTCTTTCAAGCCCTCTTTGAGCTTTTCTAAACTACTCCCGATTGCAGTGGCTTCTCCGGCAAAAGGAGGCAATTGTCTGGTGAGGTCAAAAGAAACCAGACTATCTGAAAAAAGATAAGAATAGACTTCGGTTTTGGACAGGAGGTCTTTAAAACTTTTCTCTCCTAAAAGTCCCTGTAGCACTTCTTTCCTGGAAAGAGAGTTATTTTTGATATTCATGCTTTTGGAGGAATCCAGAAGAAGGGCGATTTTTGGATTTTCCCAGGATTTTCTGGCTATTCCCAACAAAGGCTCAGACAGGGCTAAAAAAAGACAGAATAAAGCCAGCCATCTCAAGACTAAAAGAAAAACTCTCTTCTTAATCGAAAGGGGGGGTATGGTAAAACGATAGGAAAGAAAAGCTATGATAAAGGTACAAATGAAGATGAGCAGAAGCAGAATCAAATTGTGCGATTGAAAATCTATCCACAGTTTCAAGGGTATTTTCCCTTCTGTTTAAAGGATAAAAAAACCACTGTCTTTAAAATCTACAGTGGTCGGTTATAGAATCTTTGAACAAAAATCTATTTTTCCCGGGTCAGGATGAAATCCACTAATTGCGTCAGGGAATCTTTATACTCTGAAGCCTTTAATCCTGAGATAACCTCCAGGGCAGACCTGCCAAAGTCAAATGCCCTCCTGCGACTGTACTCCACCCCTCCTTCCTTCTCCACAAAAGCACGTATCTCGGTAAAATACTCAGGTATATAGCCTTCTTCAAAGATTTTCAGAATCTTCTCCCGCGTGCCATCCTCAGAGCTGGCTAAAGCATAAATCAGAGGTAAAGTAATCTTCCCTTCCTGCAGGTCATTTCCTAACTCCTTCCCGGTTTTCTCCTTCTCTCCTATTAAATCCAAAAGGTCGTCGATTATCTGAAAAGAGGTGCCGAAATCCTCGCCGAATCTCTGGTAGATTTTTTGAACCTTTTCCTCCTCCCCTCTGGCAATTGCCCCGGACTGGCAGGCAACTGAGAACAAGGAGGCAGTCTTATCGGAAATTATCTGGAGATATACATCCTCTGACAGGTTATGGTTCCCGCGCTCCTGGATCTGCAGAAGCTCTCCTATGCTGACCCTTTCAGTCGCTCTCGAAATCGCATTAAGGAGGGGAGTGATCTTCGTCTGGACCAGAATCTTAAAAGCCTTGGCTAAAAGATAATCGCCCATCAGGACCGAGACTAAGTTGCTCCAGCGATAATTTATAGAGGTTTTTCCCCTGCGGGTGGTAGACTGATCGATAACGTCGTCGTGCAGCAGGGTTGCAGTATGAATAAGCTCAATTGCTACAGCCGCATCCAGGGCTTGGTCTTTGCCGGAGTTGTTACTTCCTCCAAAGCTTAAAAGGACTAAAGCCGGTCTTAGCCTTTTGCCTTTTCTCTCCAGCAGATACTGGGCCACCTGATAGATTAAAGGAGAATCAGAATAAAGGTATTCCTCTAATTTCTGTTCTACCTTATCTAAATCTGATTTTACCGGCGAAAGAATCGAATCTAATTCCACGTCAATATCCCTGAAGTTTTGATCTACCTTAATATTCAGTCAAGTCCCGCACCTTACTGCAGAAGGAGCGCCACAAATATCTGCCGTCGTTATCTAAACTCGCCTTAAGCTCCTTCCAGTTTGAATAAAATACCACTCCCTTTTCAGATTGTCAAACGAAAAGTAAAACTGCTTTTTAAATTTTTGGAGATCGATATCTTTGGAGTGTAAACCTTCAGGTTTACCAAACAGGTGATAGGACATAGGTAGTAGGTGATAGGTAAAACGTAAGAGCATGCCGGTTTTTAGAAACTGACCTTGTGGATTCTGTTCATGCGGGAATTGTCATCGAGACCCCGTCGCAGGCGGGGGAATTCCCGCACGGAATTACTTAGATAAAGCTGAAGTCTCAAGACCTTGAGGCTTTATACTCCAGTATTTGGCTATTTCCTTACTCCAAACTTCTTCCTCAATTTTGTAGCCACAATCTCCGGCACGAAGCTGCTTATTTCCCCTTTATTGCGGGCTATTTCTTTGATCAAAGTGGAGCTTAGGTAAGTGTACTTCTCGCTGGGCATCAGAAAAACTGTTTCGATTCCAGGGGCTAATTTTCGGTTCATCAGCGCCATCTGGAACTCGTATTCAAAATCTGATACTGCCCTCAAACCCCGGATTATCGCCACTGCCTTGGTTTTGGAGACGAAATCAGCCAAAAGTCCGGAAAAGAGCTTCGCTTTGACCCCTTTTAGATCCCGGATGCTTTCTTGCACCATTTTCAGCCTGTCGCTGGCTGAAAAAAGTGTAGCCTTGTTAGGTCTGGAGGAAACCGCTACGAGTATCTCGTCGAATAAATCCGCTGCTCTCTGAATTAGATCCAGGTGCCCATTGGTAATCGGATCAAAAGTTCCAGCATAGATAGCCTTTCTCATAAAAACTCCTTCTCTCAGGAAATTTTCCTAAAAAAGGATACCAGAGTATCCCCGTATTTTCTTTCCTGTAATAATATGAAATTTCCCACTTTTTCTATCTTTTCCTTTTTGTGATGCTCGATGACTAAAACCCCCTTTGCATTCAGAAATTCTTTCTCTGACAAAATTTCTAAGACTTTCTGGCAGAGCCCTTTTCCATAAGGAGGATCAGCCAGGATAAGATCAAACCTTCCTTCAGACTCACTTTTAAGAAATCTGAGAACATTTTTTTTTATGAGCCTGCTTTTATCCCTGAATCCAAGCTTCTCCAGATTTTTACGGATAAGGCCTAAACTGGAAGAGGAATTATCCACGAAAACCACCTCTTTTGCACCCCTGGACAGAGCTTCAATCCCTAAAGCACCACTTCCTGCAAAAAGATCCAGGACTTTTTTGTCTTCCACCGATGAGAGGATATTAAAAATTGCCCCTTTAACTTTATCCGAAGTGGGTCTAATCTTCCTTTTTCTTAAGGAGAAAAGCTTTTCCCCTTTTTTCTCACCGGAGATAATCCTCAAGTTTTCTCCTCAGAAATTATTCTGTGCTTACCAAATCCTTTAACTTCTCGAAGGTTTTTTGCCCAATCCCCCTTACATTTTTAAGCTCATCAGTGGAAAGGAATCTGCCCTTACTTCCCCGGTAAGACAAAATCCTTTTACCCAATTCCTTACCTATCCCTGGTAAGGATTCAAGCTCCTCCAAAGTAGCAGTATTGAGATCTATCTTCTTATTTGAGGTATTCGAGTCCAGGTTTTCCGGGGGAACTGAACTCTTTGGCGGCTCGAAAACTTTCTTCTCTATATGACGGTTTTCCTTGAGCAATAGCTCCGGGGCAAAATCCGGATGATATTTTTTGTAAAGGGTAACTCCGCTGCCAATTAAAAGGATTACAATAAGAAAGATTATGGCTTTTGTTTCCTGGGGCGTGAAACTGAAAAAATCGATTCTCTTTTCAGTCATATAAAACTTTTAGCAGAACCTTTCCCACCTTTTCCAGGCTTTCCGGACTGCACTTGTCCGGAGTATCCCCTAAGGTATGCCAGTAGGGATAATCGAAGTCGATAATGTCAATACAGGGAATGCCGGCTTTAATCAGAAAAAGATGATCATCAACCAAGCTGTATTTTACCTCTGGTTTGAAATTTGAAATCGAGAGCTTCTCAGCTTTTGACCAGACTAAGTCGACCACTTCTTTAGCATACTGGTTGGAGTAACCTTCCTTATAAATCTGCAAGTCCTTATCCCCTATCATATCCAGCAATATCCCGAAAGATGCTTTATACCCTCCTAAATTCCGCGAGAAATAACTCGAGCCCAGGCACCATCTTTCCGGGTGGTCGTCTGAGCCCAGATCCTCAGCATCAAAAAAGACCAGGTCAACTCCATATCTGGGCTTTTTCTTAGACAGTATAGGGGCTAATTCCATAAGAACCGCAACTCCGGAAGCTCCGTCATTTGCTCCTAAGATCGGGGTTGAGTGGTTTTCCGGGTTTGAATCTCTATCTGCCCAGGGCCTGGTATCCCAGTGGGCACACAAAAGAACTCTTTCTTTTTTTTCAGGATAGAAAGATACAATTATGTTGCTCAATTCTAACCTTAAGTTCCCGGTTGTATCTTCCCACACAAAGTCCTGCGATTTAACTAAATTACTATATGTGGAGAAGAAGTCAAGCAGATATTTTTTTAAAGCCCGATGTCCGGGTGAACCGGGATTTCTGGGCCCAAACTGACATTCCTCTTTAAGATATTGATAAGCTCTTTCCCCCTTGAATTCCGATGAATGGTCAGAGCTGCAGCTCGCTCCGATGAAAAAAAAGAAAAATAAAGAAACCAGGCTCAATTTAGATTTTTTAATGTACACCTTTCCACTTCAGGTTAGAGTTAACCATTTTCAACTGATTTTAGACTCAGAAGGTGACCTGAGCCCAGATGCTCAACTCCCTGGTATGATTCTTCTCCCCGCTTATTTTATTGGTTGTATCCAGCCAGCGCCCGGACAGCCCGCCTGTAACCTGGGAAGAAAAGCTGTATCCTGCGCTGGGCGTTAAAGAGAATTCCTTAGTATCTGCAGATATGTTGAACCCCTGTTCCCCTACTGAGATTTTGGTCTGGTTATGCTTTATGGAAATGCCCAACCCCAGGTTTAAATTGCTCTGGAATTTTATCTTCTTGAGAAAAGGAAGCTTCATCCCTTTTGGTGCGCTGAAGGAATAGGCAGCATTGACTCCATAAGCATCTGAAGTGCCGATGGTCTTGCCTCCTCCCCCAGACACCCCGGATAAAGCTTGACTCTCTGCCACTAACCTATCCCAGGACCAATTAGTCTGGATTCTGTTATTGAAAGTTACCTTCAATGATAAAGGAGTAAGACTCTTGGTGATATCCCTTTTGTTCAGCTTGCCGGTCAGACCGTCTTCTGCTGTATCAACTTTCCTTCTGTAATTAAAAGAGTAATCCACACTGGAGGCAAACCTCTTAAGAATTTTTATCTTCTCTAAGTTGCTCCAGGTTAAAACCATATCTGGGAAAGTCGTGCTCACATTCCTCACCGGGGTTCCAGAACTGGAGACAATATTATCTACTTTAGAGTACCTTAAACTCGAGATATTTATATTTGAGGAAACCCTTAAGGCACTTCCCAGATCCAGGTTTTTCTGGGTACTCAGTCCGTCAGATCTTGCAGTCTGGGGGTCAGTGGAAAATGGAACATCGGCTTTGTCCGTGAATCCAAACTGATAGGAAAGGGAGGGCCTTTCTAAAAGCCCGCTTTTGGTGGAGGTCTTGGTTATCCGATAGTTTATGCTCAAAGCAGCCAGGTTCTGGCCTAAATTACCTACAAAGCTCCTTACCCAATTTAACGGACTTAGACCTTTTTTAGCCTCTGCCTTGGGCTTTAGGATTCCAAATATCTTCTGCCAATAGAAGGTAAAGTTGGCTGATTTACCGGATTGATTTCCCACTGACTTGGTTCCGTGCAACTGCACCGGGTCGCCATTCTCTTTGTAGGAGGAGTTGAAACTGAAGTTTTGGTCTAAAATTCCTATCCACTTTGGACGGTAAGTGGCTGAGAAGGACTGTGATCTGCTTATTTCAATCCCCAGTTTAGCCTGTTTAGGTAAGAATGAGAATTTAAGGTTCTTATCATCTCTGATATCCCTTGAAGTCTCGAAAGTGTAACCCAGTGACACTGTTTTCAAGGGAGCCATAGAAGCACTGATTGTGCCGTTGAAATAACGGGCATATTGTGAGGTAATGTTCCCCGCACTGCTCTGGCTAAAAGACTTGATACTTCTGACTGAAGAAGAGAACATCAGGTTGGTGGGCAGGGGGTTAATAGTCTCAGAGGAGAGCTTTTTTAGGAGGAAAACCGATTTCAACCCCTTGAAAGGTGAGAAAGTTAGATTTTTCCTGGGGGTCATATCATACTGTAGTCCGAATCCATACCCCTGACTATTGGAGACTGGAGTCACAGAACTCCTGAAATCCGTGCGCGTATAATAGATAGATTGGTTCAATTTAAGCCTCTTTAGAGTAAGCTTTAAAAGCCAGTTGTTTGTCTCCCGGTTAAAGCTGGGGAAAAAACTGAAACTCTTGGATGTGGATTCGGTCCTATCCAGGCTCCTTAGTCCCGCGGGCAGGATGATATCCGAGTCTGGCTTTAGCCTTGGCAGGTCAAGCGATTTTGTCAGGTTAAAGGAAAAAGGAAGGTTCAAGCCCCAGGAAGGAGGCAGGAATTTTTCAAAAGAAGTAGTTAAACTTATCCCTAAGCCGCTGGAGACAACCCCTAACCCTTTGCCCTCGGTCAGACTTCTGAACTCAGCATCTCTACGGGAAAATGTAATTCCCAGGCTGAAAAGATCAGCGAACTTGGTGGAGATGCTTCCGGAGTAATACCAGCCCGGCACCTTGCGCACATCTGTAACCCGGAGTTCGTCTACCCAGATTTCTCCCGACATCTCAGTTGAGTCCTTTTTTAAGGTATCGGTATATACTCCCATGTTAAACCACGCAATCTGATTGAGTCTTGGGTCTCCTTTCACCCGGTAATTCCCTGCTGTTGTATCACGAGCTGCTGTGGAATCCTTAGAAGCACTCATCAGCATGTAGTTTTTCAGAGCAGTTATCTGGCTAAAATCCATATTGACTTCACTTCTTGAATCCCATCCAGGATAAAGGTCGCAGTGATATTCGTAGAAATTCAGGGAATCTGTGCCCATCCTGTAGAAAAATTTAACACCGGAATTGTCTGTGGGTCCGTGCACGAACATCTTCAGCCCCTGATAATTAGTATAATCCTCTGCTTTGTGTATTCGATATGCGGAGCCATAATGCCCGGGCTTAAGGTTCTGGTATTTTAAAACCAGGGACTGCTCCTTTTCCCGGATATTAGTACTTCTATCTAAAATCCCCGCGATTCCTGGAGGGGGATTGTAGTTATTATTATCAAAGGTGTTGATCACGAAGACCTCAAATGATTCGCGAGTCGAATCGACTGGGGCAAAAGTCGAATCGTTCATTGACTGAACGCCAATGCTCCTCCACCGGTTACTCACCAGTTGGATAGAGGCGATCTGCACTGAAACCGTCTTGCCAGTGGTATCAGAGGAGGAAAGCCATATCCGGGCAAATTTTATGCTGGAGAAATCAGGAGCTCCCACGCTGATTCGGTTCTGTGTATTTTCCAGAGGAATGCGGTAAAGTCGCCAACCGTTATGATAGGTACCGGGCACCCAGAGAGAAGCGTCTTTTAAGTTTATCGGAAATTCGAAATAGTTATCATCTTTATCTAACTCGTTAATCCCATTGATATCCTCAGTATCAGGCCTTCTCCCTCTGTCCGGATCACTGGCATTCCCTTGAGTGCCATTTATGTGGCTATAATTGTTTTTATCTTTCTCTGGATCATAACCCCAGTTATCCCCGCTCAAATCAATTCCTGCAGAATCCTCAAATATCCCATCCAAACCAGTATCTTCATCAGGATCTTCATCTAAGATTCCGTTCCCTCTTTGACCATTGGAGGGCCTATCTTCTGTTTGCAGTAAACCATCACCGTTTATGTTTTCGCTTATTTCGCCTAAGTCAATGTTCAAAACGATACCTAAGGTAGCGCTTGCGTCTTCCTTAACCCAGACCTCCAGGAACTTGGTCCTGGTCTGGTCCCAGCTGCTCGGAGCGAATGCTCTCATAACCCCGTTGCAGGACTTATAAGAGGAATCAGAATAGAAGGCAGGATTAACGCCAACGCTATCTTTCGGCGCATGCGGATGTTTGGGGTAAAGCTCTAAATTGAGCACATCCATCCAGGCTTCCCTTGCCTGAACCTGACGGTTAGGCCAGATATCTTGTATCTGCACCCGGTCATAAGGGTTATACCAGATCATCCTTGCTCTCTGCCAGTTCCCTTGAGGCATGCTGGAAAGGGACCAGGTTCCCCGGCGAATCCCCAGATCAGTATATTCTAAGGAGCTTTCAAAATCATCTATATAGGCTTTGTTTATCAGATTGGGATTAGGTATGCTCTGAGCCACTTTCAGGCTAATATCAACTTTGGAGGGCTCCTCGGTTCCGAAAAGGGGAAGAGCATCTGCCAACTTAGTCATAATCGAGGGGGTTAAGGAGAAGGAAAGGTCTGTGCCCCAGACGAAATTTTTTTTCTGCTCCTCGCCAACCCTGGGTCTATCATCGGTGGATTTCTCGCTTTTGTAAAGCGCCACGCTGTTGATTGTTAAACCGCTAGCGGCCTGATATTTCGCCTGAAGTCCGTAAAGCGATTTCTTCTCTGCCATAATAAACGGGGCATATTCATAATCAATTTTTAGCTCTGCGGTTGCGTTTGTAGCCTCCTGAGATAGAAAACTGATCTGCCCGTTATCGTAATCAATATTATAATCCTTGCCTTTGGCTAAATTCTTACCGTTCAAGGTCACTACTTCCGAGCCTTCGATTATCGGAGCATGACCTAAGGCAAACTCGGTCTTGCGGCTTTTGGTCTCAACGTAGATATAATATTTGGTCTTGTCCCCTAACTTTTGCACAAACTGGTTGTTTTCTGGGGTATTGTATATGTCAGGTATTTTTTCATTTAAGGTATCAGCACCATTTTGAGGAAATGGTCTGTAATTAAAAGGATGCCGGTCCGGGAAGAAGAGCAGACCCTTGTTAAAATCTATCCGGTCTAAATCTACAACCCCATCCGGTGTATCCTTCTTCCCATATTGATCAATGTTATCCAGCCCCAATATCTGAATATACCTCACCCCATTCTGCTGGTCCGGATCAGTGTTATTGGTGTACTCTGATTCTAATCGGCTGACTCCTTTATAGATATTTATCTTCAGCCCATCCTTTTCGATATTCCTTGAGCCCAGTGAATAGACATTCCTCCACTCGTATTCCCAGGTAACCTGATCCGGACGGGAATCATACGGCTTGAGAAGTTTGAGCAGAAAGGTTGTATCCGACACCAGAATGCTGTCAGGATTAGAAGGAATGTAGTATCTTAGGGTTCCTATAGAATCTCGAGTTCCATCTTCATGCTTTACCACACCCCAGTAAGCTAATACATCATTTTCTCCCGAGGAATAAGGTAACTCTATAAATGGCAAGGTTGCAGTATTACTGGCTATATCCCTGGTCATAGTGCGATAGACATAATAGTCTTCTTTATCGATATGTTTAAATACCCTGTATTCAGACTCACTTGTATCTTGCTCTCGATTTATTGGGTCAACACAGGCAAAACCGTGAGCCGAAGTATTGTAAAGTGTATCCGAAAGAGTAATGCTCTTATAAAGTTCAAACTCTACTAAGCTATCCCCTGGCTGAAAATCATTGACCTGGTGATCCAACGCAGAACTTCTTCCCAGATAGTAGAATCTCCTTTTCACAAAATCATAATCCCGGATATAACTTGTAGCGCTCTCTGAGCCGGCTTTGAATGTGGTTCTTTGAGTGGAGGATTTCTCCTGGCTGGTTATCATTGTCAGGCCCAGTCTGCCGACTCTGGCCGTGGCTTTAATCCCGAAAAGACCGCGTATTGCCTGGCTGTACCCGACCAGGCTGCTTCCCACAGTCAGGCTTGTATTCCCCAATTCTATGCTCTGCAGGATCTCGTCTTCCTCTCCCGCATACCGTAAGTGAATCCGGTTCGCCAGATCAGTTGTGGTTGCGCTATTCTGGTCAACGTCCACGGAGATTTTGCTTCCGATATTTCCATTGATCTTGAAACTGTATTTCTGCTCCATATTCAAAGAGGGCCATTTGGAGGGCTTGTAAGTCGCCGTCTTGACCAGCCCCTCTGTCCAGTTACTCCTTCCGGAAAAGGAGATCTTCCGGTTTCCGGTGATTTTCAGACTGGGACCTCCCTCGCCTATGAATTTGGATACGATGGAGGGAAATTTAACCGGGATGTCGAACTGGAAAAAGCTCCTGCGCTTTCCCTGCTGGGTCTGGATTAAGGAAAGGTTTATGTTCTTTCGCCAGTTATCCTGATATTGAGAGGAAAGAGTATAACTCATATAAGAATCCAGGCTCAGGGGGAAAACATTATCAACCGGGTAAGAGCCCAGCTTATCCTTAAGCTCGACTACTTTATCTTCGTAGTTTATTTTAACTGTCCGGGCAAAGAAGATTTTGTTTTTAAGGAGAGGAAGCTCTTTAAAAGCCAGGGAAAGACCCACATCTTGAGTGCCCGGCTTATGATAGGAGCAGCTACTATTTTTCGCGTCTAAATCTAATTTCAAGCCCTGGGCTGCGCCTAAAGCCGGCAAAAGTAAAAACAAAACCGCCAGTTTCAAAAAAGACTTTACGCCCTTGGCGGCAAAAAGAGGTACTTCTGATTTTCTTACCATCGGGTCACCTTTAGAAACCCTTAGATATTATCGATAATTACCTCCTTTCCTAAAGTTTTACTCTCCTAAATAGATTACTTCTTCTTCTAACTCTATGTTGAATTTTTCTTTTACTTTTTCTTTCAATGCCCTGGCTAAGGTTTTTACATCCTGTGAAGTGGCTTTGCCTGAATTTATTATTATGTTGGCATGTTTGGAGAAAACCGTGGCATCTCCTATTCTCATCTCTTTGGCACCAACCTGTTCTAAAAGATACCCTGCCGAGACTCCGGATGAGCAGTTCTTGGAGGATTTAATATTCTTGAAAAATGAGCCCGCAGAGCCCTCCTCTTCCGGAAGCCTAACCCTTCTCACCTTCAGGTTCTCCTCTATCTTCTTTCTTATCTTCTCCCTATCCTCCTTTTGCAAGATCAGGGTAGCTGAAAGCAAAATGTCCTTTGAGCTTTTTAATTTTGAATGACGGTAATCGAATTCAAAATAATCCCGATTGACTATCTCCAGCTTCCCTTTTGAGGTAAGGATTATACCTTCTTCCAGAACCTCGCAGATCGCCTTTCCGAAGGCGCCAGCATTACCGTAAACTGCACCACCCAGGGTGCCATAGATTCCTGCTGCAAACTCCAGACCCGACAATCCCAGTTCTTCTGAAAGGTCAACCAATTCCGAAAGCAAAGTGCCGGATTGAGCTGAGACCTTGTTCTCCTGAATCAGAACTTTTTTGCATAAGTTTTTTATCACCAGCCCGCGGAACCCGGAGTCGCTGACTAAAAGGTTACTCCCTCCTCCTAAGATGAAATACGGAAGATTAAACTCTTTTGCAGTATTTATTCCCTTGATCAGCTCTTCAGGAGTGAGGGCTTGATAGAAGAAATCAGCTGGACCGCCGATTCTGAAAGTCGTGTGAGAGGCTAAAAGCTCACCTGTTTTAAGATTCTCCCCTAAGATTTCAAAGAGCTTTTGCTTAATCCCTTCGGGATAAGCTTTTGGATTGCATCCTCTTCTATTTATCGACATCCAGTAAGCAGATTTAACCTGTAAATAATTTAACTGTTATTATTAAAAAAGCAAGGGAAAAATGAAGAAAAACCGGTGAAATTCATCTTTTTACTTGACAAAAAGACGATGGGGGGGGGTATATTATACCAGGAAACGGGTATAACCGCCCTAAAACAAAAATTTGAAAAAATAGAAATGGGAATTTTAAGGGAGGGAAGATGTTAAAAAGGCTAGGTTATTTGATGTTATTAACCATGTTAACCATTTTTGGGCTTGCCCTGAAGTGTGAGGAAGGGCAGGTGGGTCCCAATCCCTGTGATGATTACAAATCTGGAAGAATGAGAATAGAGCATGACCAACAAGCAGGGTGGAGTATTTACCAGCATGAATTTAACGGAGACGTTTGGGTCTCTGCGTTTAAGGAAGTAGGAACCGAGGTAGCTTTCTGCGAGGACGATGACGAGTATTTCACTGGGACTGATACAACTTATTTCGACTCGGATAGTTTAATGAAATACGAAGATTTTGAACACTTGAATCGTTTTTTTCAATCCCGAAAAACTTTGGCTGCTGAGTATTTTTTAGGGTCACTAAAAGGTTCAGTGCAAAATAAAACCCGCACCGCAAAAGTCTGGGGATTAACGGCGGCGGGTTCGCCCAATGTCCCTCCTTCCACAAGATGGTCCTTTGTGTTCGTTCGAGATGTGCTATCAGAACCGAGTTATGGAAGGAAAAGAACCCTTACCTACGCTGTGGTCCATGAGTTGGGTCATCAGAGGGCGGGATTAACACATCCTGAAGAACATCCAGAATATCATTTTCCAGAACCAAACGAGGACTGTATTATGCATTCTAGTGTTGGTTTGAGCGAGACGGTTTTAACAAATATGGGATTTTGTGCTCATGACGATGCCACGCCAGATAATTGTAGATATTTTCTAAAACAACGTAATAGATGATGGAGGAAAAGATGAATTCTTTAAGATTAATTTCAAGGTTCGTTTTTATTCTTGGGATTATGGCTATACTTACACAAGGCACAGCTTCACAGACTTTTGATCCCAATGCTTTGACGTTCACTATTCATTTAGATAAAAACACCTATTTGGAAAATGAAGCCATCTGGGTTACGGTGAGTTTAAAAAACACAAGTAAGGTACAAGTGTATGCTGGAAGTTTAGAACCGTTATGCGGCTTTCTGAAGTTTTACATACTTTCCTCTAAAGGAGATACTTTGCCAGGACCGCTTGTACAGGGAGACTGCTGGTTTCCAGAAGGCAAATATCCTTCCTTAGAATCTGGAGAGAAAGACATGGAAATTATGAACATTCTGTCACATTACGGAATTTATAACAAAGATTGTGATTGTATTTGGGGAGGTGTTATCACAGAAGGCAAATATACTATTCAAGCTAAATTAAAAGATCTTTATCACAAGAAAAAAAGCGAAAAAATGGATATTTTTTCCAATAAGCTCTCACTTGAAGTAAAAAAGTCAACTAGTAAAGAAAAAGAAGTCTTAGACCTTTTAGTTAGTGCGAAAAGGGAACAAATAAAAGGCAATTCCTCAAGTGCGATAGACATCTACAAAAAGGTAATAAAAGAATACCCTCAAAGTGTCTATGCAGATAATGCCTATTTTTTTCTCCCTACTACTTATTTCAGTAATAATGAGCTTGCTTACGATTTCTTACAAAAATATCCTAACTCAGGCTTAGCTCCGGAGGTCATTGAAGACCTAACAATAAGAAGAGAGGGTAGAGAAAAAGCACAGAAAAGTCTTGAAAAACTCATAAGCCAATATCCGAACACCAAGATTTCAGAGTATTCGCGGGTCTTAATAGAAAAATTAAAGAGAGGGAAAGTCATAGCTTCTGAAGAAACTAAATAATCTAGAATTTTAGGGAAAGAGGTGAGCAGCATGAGTCAAAGGTACTTATTTTCTATTATGTTGATCTTTTGCTTCCTTACGCTTTATAACTTAGTAACTCCGCGCACAGCTTTCGGGCAAGAGCCAGTTGCTTCTCACATGTTTATTCCTAAGGATCTTTATAACCAAAACGGCTTCTACGCTCCTCGTATGAATAAGACCATAAGCAATCAACATAGGGACTTCTTTGGTAGCGGTCTGTTCAATACGCCGCACGGTGTGATAGCTTACAAGATACTGGGTGGAAATATTGACACCCATGAATATTTGATGGTCTCTGACCCACGATTCAACAGAGTAATAGCCAGCGACCAGCTTAATTCCTGGGTAGCAAGTTATGGTAGTTTTGGTGATGGGGCAGGCAACTTCGTCAGTCCTCACGGCATAGCCAACTGGGATGCGCATTACTATTATATAGCTGACACTTACAACAATCGGATTGTCCACATTGAGGCTACTTGCAACCCCAATCAGCCGGATGAGTGTAGCGTGATTTGGAGAGGTACTTACACTGCAGTAGCTGACCCCTATCCTCCGAGTTTAAGTATGCCCATGGATGTGGATGTGAGAGAGATGGAGAACGATCCTACGAATTACTATACTCTGATGGCAGTGGCAGATACAAAAAATCACCGAATCGTTTTTTACCCGATAGGTCGTGGTAGCGGATATGGCATAGGTAAAACCCAATCCGACTACGGAAGCGGTCAACTTTATTCCCCAACCTCTCTTTGCTTCGGAAGGAATACCAACGGGTGGCAGAATAGCAATCTGTTTGTGGTAGACAACGTAGATCGGAAGCTCAAAATCTATAGCGTCGGAGGCCCTGATGCAAGCGGCTTTATCAGCTTTTCTTTCTGGGGTGAGTATCCATTTCCCACAGGCTCTTATCTCAGCAGTGTAGAAGTAGACAACAAGGGATTGATCTATGTTGTCGAAAGAAATTCAGGGAAAGTATTCAAGTTTAAGTGGTGCTCTAACTGCAATAGCAGGTTAACTCTCCTGGGAGTATATGGTGGACTGGGGGTCGAGGATGGGAAGCTCCAATATCCAAACGGAATTGCAGTCGCTCATGGGATAGATTATACGGGCTATCCTAACACTCCGCGGCATCCTATATACGATTTAGCCGATGTCTTTATCACTGAATCTTGGGGAGATCAGACCGGGGTGAGAAGATTCATCCTTGGGGTGGATGTTCTGAATCTCATCTCAATATATTATCCTTACAATTATTCGACTGGCGGTGGCAACTGTATCCAATATGAGTATAACACAACAGACTATGCAAATGTCACAGAGAAAATCTTCAACCCATCCGGCGCATCTGTTTCGACCAGGATTCTAAATTCTCTTGTTCCTGGTTCACATGGTTTTATCTGGACAGTGGGAAACAATCCCAATGGAAATTACAAAATTCAGATTACGGCAACGTCTATTTATGCTGGCTCGAATACTGATGTGAAAGAGGTTTTTGTTGCAGTTAACAAATCAGATTCAATTGGTAATCCTATAATAACAGAAGGACCAGGCTTGCAAGGAATAAGCCCAGGTGCCTGCATTGTGAGTGGCAATACCTACAAAGCCTATGTAAAAGCCTTCGACCCTCGCGATTTACCGCTCACATATTACTGGGATGCTGAGATAGGTATTTTTCGAAATGGTTCGCACCAGTACACCACTTCTACTGATACCACAACCCTCACAGCTACTATGCCCTACGGCGGAGATCTTAATTCAGAGCTGAATAGACCCCACTATTTAAAAGTCACCATTCATAACTCTCAAGGTGGAGAAACGATTAAATCCACCGACTACCTGGTGGCGAATACCCCGGAAGAGTGCTGTGCTGCCTGCCCGTATGTCTATACCTGGTCTGGTTCAGAATTCAAGAAGGAGAATACCATCCTGGCAAAATCGGAAGATACACAATATTTCAAAAAGAAAGCGATGGATTTCTATCTTTTGAGCCAGCCTTTGGCTTTATCTGACAGCGGTTACAAGCTTCAAATCAAGGAATTCGAAAACGAACATTCATTCATTGATTACCTGGCATTGGTTTCCATAGACTATCCTGCGAGTAGCAAATTGGGTATTGGTTCAACTGGCAAATTCTATCTTTATTCCAATCCTCGTTTGCCTATTTCCTGTGTAGATAATTTGGGGCAGGATTGCCTGTCAAAGATAATCGAGGAGGATACTCTTTATTTAGAGAGCAATAGTAGTAAAGGGCATCTCATTCTGAATTACGGCACATTCGGAACCCTGGAGGCTCTGGCAAAGTCTTTGGCTACTGCACCTGGCGGTGACCCGGTCCCGGACCCTCCTAAGGAACCTTGTATGTCGAGTAAACCTGTCCCGGTGCCGGTCATTTCTCAGGGTAACATACTCACGGTTGAGGTATTTTCGGATACTGGCTGGATTTTAGCGGGGAAGGTATATCCCCGTGCTTATCCGGGCAAGACCCTGGTCGAATTCACTCCTTATGTGAAACCTGGCAAGGAATTGAAAGTCAAGCTGAACTGGGAGAAAAGGTATAGGGCAAACCAGCTGGCATATTATGATTTCGACACCACCGGCTTTAACATAAATAGAATCTCTCTTTCCTCAGCCTATCATTCAGTTGCGGGAGACGTGACTTCTAAGCTAAATCAAGAAGATAACGCTTTTGCAGAACTGCTACCCGGCGAAAAAATTGACCTGTATTTCCCCTATGTGTCATTGAGTCCGGAAAAAAGAAGAGATTTCGTCTTAATCTCTAAAGGTTACTACATCAACCAGGACACGGGATTCACCAGCTCTGTCAGCTTAGTTGAGTTACCTTCAGATTTTTCTGTTTCTCAAAATTATCCTAACCCTTTCAATCCGTTGACCGAAATCAAATTCAGCTTGCCGGAAAATTCACCTGTCAAGCTGGTGATTTTCAATGTCCTGGGCCAAAAGGTGAAAACCTTGCTAGACCAGGATATGCCGGCAGGCAACCACTCTGTGATCTGGGATGGCAAAAATCAGGAAGGAAAGGATGTAGGAAGCGGCATTTACTTTTACAGAATTGAGGCAGGGCAATACAAAGTATCCCGGAAGATGTTGATAATCAAGTGAGTTTCTACATAAAGTAATTGGATACTTTCGATCAATGGGTCACCCAGTTCATTGGGCATCTTTTGCTCGATAAATCGAGCACCTACTCCGCCTCTGGCCACTGATCACTCGCCACTGACCACTGTTTTATTCTTCCCCCACTGCCTTATTATACTGTGCCTGAGCCCTCAGATAATCAGCCAAGGCTTGAAGGTAATTGATCTGGGCAAAAGTCAGGGCTAATTCAGCATCCATCTCCTCCAAGCTGGTTATTATCCCCTGGGCATACTGGACCTTGGCAATGCGCAGGCTTTCCTTTGCCTGATTGACATTTTCTTGCTGGGAAAGGATCGTCTCTTTGGCTAAATCCAGGCTGGTTACTGCCTCTTTTACCTCCAATTTTATACCTTCTTTTAAATCCTGTTCTCCCAGGTCTAATTGTTTCAAATCTGACCTGGCTTGATTAACCTTAGAGCGTGTGGCAAAACCATCAAATAAAGGGAAACTCAAAGCAACGGTAAAATTCCAGTCAGTATCCCATCTTTTCTCACTGTAAAAGGGGTTTTTATAATCGTAATTAGCTATCCCCATTAAGGAAGGTTTGTTCCCGGCTTTGGCAATGGCTAAGCCCTTTTGTGCTATCCTTTTCTGAAAGTCTAAGGATTTCAATTCCGGCCTTTGTAAAAGAGCTTGCTGGGTTGCATCTTCCAGTTCTACCTCAATCGGCTTGAAAAAAAGCTCACCTTCTAACTCGATCTGAGCCTCCTGAGGAAGACCTAAGATATTTTTAAAAGAGCTCAAAGCTAAATCGTAGGTCTGTCTTGCCTGAAGCAGAGGAGGTTTAGCATTAGCTAACTGGACTTTTGTCCTTAAAAGGTCGAACTCTGATGCCTGTCCGGCTTTGTATCTTAACTCCACAGTTTTCAGATGTTCCTCAATGTTTTTTAAAGCCTCCTCCCTTACCCGGATAAGCTCCCAGGCTAAAAGAATCGAATAAAAAGAATTGGTTACATCGAAAGTTATTCTCTGCTTATTTTTATTATAATTTTCCTCCTCCAATTTAAGATTTAGCTGGGAGATGGAATAACTATTCTGGAGCCTTCCCCAGGTAAAGATAGATTGCTGTAAGGAAAGCTTGAAATCGAAATTATCATGAAAACCTACTGTGACTTTTCTTTCAAAAACGCCTGGTATGGAGACAACGAAACTGGGAGTCACCCCCAAATAGGTATAGGTGCCTTGAAAGGAAAGATTCGGGTAGAAAACTGCTTTGGACTCTGAGATTTTAAACTTTGAAGAGCTGATCTTTTCCTTCTGGCTCAAAAGGGTTCTGTTGTTCTGGTAAGCGGTTTCAAGGCTTTTCTCCAGCGTGAGGACGGTCTTCTCCTGGGAAAAGGAGTTAGGGTTGATCAAGAAGAAAAAGGAGAAGAGAAAAAATAATTTTAAATAGAACTTCAACATACTCCCTCCGAAATTTTATCCGCCGATTTTTATATGCCGTTTCAAAAACTCTCCAAAATTATCCACCACCACATAGGTTACCGGCACCACCAGCAAAGTCAAAAGGGTTGAGGTAATCAAACCACCGATGACCACAATTCCCATTGCCTGTCTCCATTCTGCTCCCTCTCCGATTCCTAAAGCGGCTGGCAGCATCCCCATGATCATAGCCACAGAGGTCATTAGGATTGGACGCAGACGAACAGGGCCAGCTTGCAATAACGCTTCTTCTCTTTTCACTCCTCTTTTTCTCAAGGTGATAGTATAATCTATAAGCAAAATAGAGTTTTTGGTAACAAGCCCCATTAAAAGGATTAATCCCACCATAGCCATCATATTAATCCTCTGCCCGGTTAAAAAGATGGCTAAAAGTGCTCCCACCACTGCCAGGGGCAAAGCTAACATAATGGTGAAAGGATGCAGAAAGGAGTTAAACTGAGAGCCTAAAACTATATAGATGAAGATAACCCCTATGACTAAAGCTAAAATCATATTCTTAAACATATCACCCATCATTTCTACATCACCCCGGAATTCGATTTTATATCCCGGAGGAAGAGGAAAATCGGCTAACTTCTTATTTAAATCATCCGCCACATCCCCTAAAGGGCGATCCACCACATTGGCAGTGATTATTGCTACCCTTTCTCTATTCTGTCTGGAGATCTGGGTAGGACCGCTTCCCTCATAAAGATCAGTGATACTCCTTAGGGGAACAGTTACTCCCGAGGGAGTCAAAATATCTATTGAGGAGATATCTTGAAAATTATTCTTCTGCTCCGGGGATAAAATCACCCTTATATCTATCTCCTTCTCGCCCTGCCTTAACTTGGTAGCCACATTTCCATCCACCAAAGAGCGCAAGGTTGAGGCAATCTGGGCAGTAGAAATGCCTAAACGGCTAGCTTTTTCCCGATCCACCACCACCCTCATTTCTGGCTTCCCTCCTCTAATCGAACGGTCGGCATCTGCTGTCCCCGGAATTTCTTCCACCATAGCTAATATTTTTTCTGAAACCTCCTCTAAAACCGAGATCTCCGGACCTTTGACATAGAGCTGAAGAGGAAAATCCTCTTCACCCTCCATCATCCCGATCATTGAGACTCTGGCTTTTAAACCCGGTACTTCCGCCAGCCTTTTTCTTACCTCCTTTTCAACCTCATCTGTTTTTTTCCTTCTCTCTTTCAAAGGGACCAGTTCAACCCGGATATTACCTTTGTTAGAAGCCCCCGCCTCCAGTCCAATAGTGGTGAAGATAGATTGAACCTCAGGGTAGGCGAAAAGGATTTTCTCAACCTCAGTTGCCACTTTTTCTGTAGCCTGGATTGAGGTGCCAACCGGGGTTTCCAGGATCACCCTGAACTCTCCTCGATCTCCCTGAGTCATAAACTCCTTGCCGATGAAAAAAGTTAAGCTCAGGCTCAAGAGGAAAATTATTATGGAAGCTGAGATTATTAAAAACTTGTGGGTCAATGACCAGGCTAAAACCCCTCCGTAGGTCTGATTGAGTTTAGAATAGCCCCGGTTAAAAGGGGCAAATAATCTCTTCAACAGGCTTTCCTTATCTTTTCTCTCTTTTACTAAAACCTTAGCGGAAAGCATTGGAGCCATTGTAAAAGAATCCCATAAGGAATAAAGTATTGCAAAGACAACTGTGAAGGCAAAAGCTCTGAAAAACTTTCCCACAATGTCACTCATATAGGCAACTGGCACAAAGACTGCGATGATGGTGAACGTGCAAGCCATAACTGCCAGACCGACCTCAGAGGTGCCGAACCTTGAAGCCTCCTCTGGCTCCATACCTTCCTCCACATGTCTGAAGATATTCTCCCGCACCACAATGGCATCATCTATCAGTATACCAACGCACAAGGATAAGCCCATTAAGGTCATCATATTTATGGTATAGCCGAAAAGGTTCATCATTATAAAGGTGGCTAAAATCGAGGTGGGGATGGCTAAAGCCGCAATTATAGTGCTTCTGAAATTACCTAAGAAAATAAATATGACTAAGGTGGCAAAGATAGCCCCTAAATATAAAGTTCGCATGGTCTCATCTACTGACCTGCGGATAAATTTGGACTGATCCGATGCTATCTCAATTGAGGTGCCGGAAGGAAGCTCCTTTTTCAATCCCTCTATGGTTTTCTTAACCCTGTCACAAACTTTTACTGTATTTCCACCTGATTGTTTATATACTATGAAGGAGACCGAGGGCCTGCCATTAAGCTGGGCAATTTCTCTTAGCTCTTTAAAGGTATCTTTTATTTTAGCCACATCTTTTAAGTAGACCGGAGTCCCCTGATAATTCGCTACAGGTATTTTTCCAATATCTGAAACTTCCTGAAACTCTCCAGTAGACCTTAACACGAACTCCTGAGGTTCTATCTCCACCCTGCCTCCCGGCACATTCAGGTTTTCACGAGCTAAGGCACCGATCAACTGTTCAACTGATAAGTTATAGGCTTGAAGCTTTTTTCTGTCTACCTCCACTTTGATCTCTCTTTCCAGTCCTCCTACTAAGTCAACTTGGGCCACCTGTTCTGTCTGCTGGATCCGATTTTTGACTTTGTCCTCTGCTAAGGTTCTCAGTTCGTCTAAAGGGAGATTACTTGCCAGGGAGAAGATCATCACCGGCGTAGCAGAGACATCAAAACGGGCTATGATCGGCTCATCAACATCTTCAGGTAGTTCTGAGCGGATCTGGGCAAGCTTTGCCCTTACATCTGAATCTGCATCCCGAACCTTTACCTCAAGTACGAATTCCAGAAAGATCTGGGAAAAACCTTCGGCTGAGGTCGAGTAGATATTCTTTAGCCCGTTGATAGCGCTCATAGCTTCTTCGATCGGCTTGGTTACCTGGTTTTCTATCTCTTGAGCCCCGGCTCCTGGATAAATTGTGGTGACCGAGATATAGGGGAATTCGACATTTGGCATCAAGTCGATTCCTATTCGGGTATAGGAAACCACCCCTAAGACTAAAACCGCTAAGACCTGCATCACTATGAAAACAGGCCGGCGAATGGATAAATTAGGCAGAAACATTATCTTTCTTCTCCTTTAACTATCCTTACTTTATCTCCAGCTTGCAGTTGACTTTGACCTGAAGTCACTAAACTATCTAAAGGGGCAAGTCCGCTCTTTATATAAGTCAAACCTTTGTCACTGAATCCGGTTTCAACCCATCTTTTCTCAGCCATCCCTTCTCTTATCACAAAGACCTTCTTCTTTCCAGCTTCAACCAAGATAGTATGCCTGGGGATAAGAACCAGGTTCTCGGTTTTACCTGTGACCAGGTCAACCTCGGCGAACATTCCGGGTTTTAAAAGATGATTCGGGTTGGGTATGGTTATTTCTACACTGGCGGTCCGGGCTAAGCTGTTCAAGGTAGGGCTGATCAGGGTAATTACCCCATAAAACTCCCTGTCGGGGTATGCATCAACTCGGATCTTCGCCTTCTGGTCTAATCTGACCTTGGGCAAATCCTCTTCTGTAACCTGGATTACTATCTTAACTGAATCCAAGTTCAATATTTGAGCCAGGGGAGTGCCTCCCCCACCTCCAGAAGGTTCGCTTACCTGTGCCCCTTTATCCAGATATACTTTTCCTACAACCCCCTCGACCGGAGAGATCGTTTCAGCCAGCTTAAAATCCAGTCCGGTGATATCCCGGTCGATTAATGCCACCACCTGATCTTTTTTTACCCGGTCTCCCTCTTTGACTTTCATCTCCACTAACTTGCCTGAGGCTTTGGGGTAAATCTGTATTTCCTCGACTCCCTTGACTTCTCCAGTGTAATTAAGGATAGGAGTATAAGGGGTTGCCTTCACCATTTCCACTTCAACCGGCACGATCCTTTCCTGAACCTCTGTTGTCTGAGCATTCCTCTGTTTCAGGAAAACCATTATCCTGAATAAAACAAAAAACAGGATCAAAAGGACAATCAGAATTCCGATTAATTTTTTCATCTTCTCTCCTTAATTTTCTTAAGCTTTTTGTCTTTTCACCAGTCTGGCTAATTCATCTAAATGCTTCATTTCCACCTTCAGATGGTAAATCCCTTTTTCCAGTATGAATTTCCAGTTGTAGGGCATTTTACAGCATCCTTCTTGGTAGATTTTTTCGATTCTTTCTATTACTTTACGGAGTTGCCCTTTCTTTTTGGAAAGCGCATCTAAAATCTTTTCTTTAGATAGCCCTTGCAGAAAAGCGACTCCTACTATGAAGCTATCCTCTGGCATCTTTTGCTCATTCAGCGCCATTTCTACTAACTCCCCCAGCCTTTTTTTACCCCTGGCGGTAATATGATAGACCTTTCTTTCTGGCATCTTCCCCGGCCTTTCACCTTTGCCTTCGATCAATTTGTCTTTCTGAAGTATGTTAAGAGTATTGTAGATCGAGGCTAAATTTACCTGCGCCCAGTGCTCCATCTCCCTTCTTTCGATCTCCTGGTAGAGCTGATAACCATACATTGGCTTTTCGCCCAATAACCCCAAAACTACCAGTTCATTTTTAGTCATCCCTACTCCAGTTGTAATTATTCTAAGTTAGAATAATTTAATATGTAATACGGAGGGAAATCAAGGTTTGTTTCAATTTTTTTTGGAAAAATTTGCTAAAATTTCTTAATAAACAGATAAGCATCGAGCAGTTTTAATACTCTATTGAGGTTGAGGGGAAAATATTGATGGAGTATAAAGTTTTAGCTTTATCCTATTTGTAAACCTGAAGGGTTACATTCCAATGCCTTAGCCTCTTTTATTTACAAACCTCCCCGAACACCCTCAAGAAATTCCCGCCTAAAATCTTTTTGATGTCTTCGTCTTTATACCCCCTATTTAAAAGCTCCTGGGTTATTTGAGGCAAGCCAGAGGCATCTTTTATCTCAAGAGGTATAGCCGGGATCCCGTCGAAATCTGAGCCCAAGCCTACATAACCAGGTCCCACTAATCTGACTATATAATCTATATGGTCAACTAATTTAGCAAGGGTGGTAGGAGGTGGAAAATTAGCGTTATGGTAAAGCAAGGAAGTCTCCTCTTCTATCTTTTTATCATCCCCTTTGAACTTCTCCTTGATCTCCTCTTTCTTGACCTGTATTTCCTTATAGATGCTATCAGAAGCTTTTCTGAAATCATCGTCCAGATAACCGGAGAAAAAATTAATCCCGATAACACCGCCCGATTTGGCAATCGCTTTTATCTGCTCGTCTGTGAGGTTGCGGTGATGATTACAGATTGCCTTAACGCAGGAATGAGAGGCTATTACCGGAGCTGTGGAGAGCTGCATCACATCCCAGAAAGCTTGCTCTGAAAGGTGAGAGACATCCACTATCATACCCAGTCTGTTCATCTCTTTTACTGTTTCTTTACCCAAATCGGTCAGACCACCTTTCTGCGAAGAGGTATCAGCCGCGGAGCTGGCTAAGGGGTTGGAATTCTCCCAGGTCAAAGTCATATACCTTACCCCCAGGCGATAAAAGGTTCGCAGCAACGACAAATCCCCTTCGATTGCATGCCCTCCCTCCAGACCCAGGAAACAGGCAATCTTACCTTTTTTATTGATCCTTTTGAAATCTTTAATATTGGTAGCCAACTCCAGATCCTGTGGATATTTTTCAAGCTGTTGGTAGAAAAGGTCTATTAAATCTAAAGCCTGTTTGGCTGCGCTATCAGGCAGATATTTTGGCTCCACCCAGATGGCAAAAATCTGAAGATCAACCCCTCCCTCTTTTAAACGGGGGATGTCGATATGACCGCTGGAGTGCCTCTCGCCAAAGACAAAATCCCCTTTTTTCAACTTGAGAACGGTATCAGAATGAAGATCGCAGACTAAAGCTTTAGAGTGAAGTTTTTTTGCTCTCATAGAAATATCGTTGGCTCCAAAAGATATTTGGAATAAAAAAAACAGGACAAAGCCTGTGAGTATTTTATACATAGATACATCAGGATGGTTGAGATCTATTCTTTTTTCTCTCCCTCGGATTCAGAGGATTTACCTTCATCTTTTTTCGACTCTTCTTTCTTCAACTCGTCCAGATAATTCATCCTCAACTCAAATAGTACGTTTTCTAAGTATTTGTTTTCTTCTTCCTTCAGGTTCCCTTTAGTTTTCTTCTGCAGGACCTCCAGGATGTCGATCGAGTATTTCGCCTGTTCTAAGTTTTTTTCTATCTTTTGGGTTACCGGGTTGATTAGCTTGCCCATCTGCTGCAAAGCTGCATTTTGAAACATAAAGACCAGATGTAAGAGAAGCTCATCTTTGGCCTGGCTCTTTTCTTCTTTGGTATCCATACGATCTTGTTCCTTTAGCCCCATCAAGATGCTACCGGCTAAAAGCTCAATCTTTTTCTTCCTCTTCCAGAAATTTAAATGCGATATCCAGATTATGCTGTAGGTCCATCATCTCCGCATCGATCTTCTTTAAAAGACGCGACAGGTCATAGTCTTTTGATTCAGATACCAGCCTTTTGATCTTCCTCTCTAACTTAGCTGCATCTTGTATCAGCTCTTCTATTTTCTCCTGTATGTTCATTTTTCATCCCTTCCTTTAAAAGGATTTAAACTATCTCACCTATCACTCGATACTCCTGGTCTTGACCAATCTTTCAGAGACCCTCCTCATATCCAGGCGATACTGGTTCATCACCACCTGAGCAAGGTCCAGTGGATCTAAGCCGTAATCCTCCAGACCTTTGGTTTTCACCGGAGTATTCTTACTGGAGATATTAACCCCCAGATGGATTTTGGTGGAGACTTTTGTGCGGGTGACTGTGGAGATGGTCAGCTTGGCGTCCCCGTCGAAGATATCGTTCCCCCACCTCTGCAGGATGTCCCCTTTGAGCCGGTGATTTAATTTGTCCTTTAAGATTGACACCAAAAGCTTCTGTTTCAAGATCGCCTTTTCCAGATCCAGATCGAAATGCTCAAGGACGAAATGCAGCATCCTCTCACTTCTTACCTGGATTTTCTTCTTGTAGTGGTCGACTCCCACCAGATACTTTTCCTCTATCTCGCACGGACCGATGAAGCTGACGATGCTGTCTCCTAAAAGGTCAAATTTAGTATACGCCCAATGAGAGATAAGTTGTTCTCCGGTAAATTTTATTTCCTCAGACACAAAAAGCGATTTCATAATTCCTCACTTTTCCTTGGGTCCATTTTTTGTAAAAATATATGAAATTTATCCAATATCCGCCAGCTTGAATTTATCTTTGTAGTTTCGTATAAACTTACTCCTCAGGCAAAGATTCTCCTTCGAGCTCAAATTCCCATCCTCCTGCACGATCTTGAAAGCCCAGTCGCGAGCCTTAAAAAGAAGCTCCAGATCCTCGGTCAAATCCGCTATTTTGAAATCCGGCAGCCCGTGCTGTCTGGTACCGAAAAACTCCCCAGGACCTCTCAATTTTAAATCTGCCTCTGAGATTTTGAAGCCGTCCGTAGTGGAGGATAAAATCTGGAGCCTTCTCCTTGCCTCTTCTGAAACCAACTTGGAAAATTTCAGGATGCAGTAAGATTGTTCTTCGCCTCTGCCGA
The DNA here is from genome assembly GCA_030692925.1 of Candidatus Zixiibacteriota bacterium. Classification (GTDB taxonomy): domain Bacteria; phylum Zixibacteria; class MSB-5A5; order MSB-5A5; family RBG-16-43-9; genus RBG-16-43-9. The sequence goes on from JAUYBY010000093.1 coordinate 55,284, forward strand.
TCCTGCCCCTGAGCTGGTGAAGCTGGGAAAGCCCGAACCTCTCCGCATGCTCGATTAGCATAAGGGTTGCATTTGGTACGTCTAAACCGACTTCGATTACTGTGGTGCAGACTAAGATATCGTAATCCCTGGAACGAAAAGCTTTCATTACTCTTTCCCTCTCTTCCCTTTTTATCCTGCCGTGAAGTAAAGCTATTTTTCTATGGGGGAATATTTTCCCCTGGAGAAACTGATACCCTTCTGTTGCTGCTTTTAAATCAGCCTTTTCTGACTCCTCGATCAGGGGATAAACGATATATGCCTGCCTGCCTTTTTTAAGCTCCTCTTCTAAGAAAATATACCCCTTCTCAGAGGAGCTTTCATCCAGAAGCCGGGTTTCAACCTTTTTCCTGCCCGGCGGCATCTGGTTAATCACCGAGATATCTAAGTCTCCATATACTGTCAGGGCTAAGGTGCGGGGAATAGGGGTTGCGGTCATAACCAGTAGGTGCGGCGACTCGCCTTTGAGCTTCAGACTCAGCCTCTGCATCACTCCGAAACGATGCTGTTCATCTATCACTGCCAGGCCCAATCTGTTGAAATTCACCTCTTTCTGAATCAGGGCGTGTGTGCCGACTATAATCTTTCCCTTTCCTGAGGAGATCTTTTCCAGAATCTCCTTTCTTTCCCCGGATTTGACTGAACTGGTTAAAAGGATCGGTTCAATCCTTAACGGCTCCAACAAGGAGGAAAGACTCAGATAATGTTGCTCTGCCAAAACCTCTGTTGGTGCCATAATAGCTGTCTGGTAACCGTTTTCTATTGCCATTAGCATAGCTATGAGTGCAACCACAGTCTTCCCTGAGCCAACATCCCCCTGCAAAAGCCGGTGCATAGCCTTACCTGAAGAGACGTCCTGATAGATCTCATTTAAAACCTTCCTTTGATCTTGAGTTAGCTCAAAAGGGAGACTCTCTAAAAATCTTTTCACTATCTCTCCAGGCCTTGAAAAGATCGAGCCTTTCTCCTTTAACTCCGAATGTCTTTTCCTCAAGGCTAAAAGGAGCTCTAAATAGAAAAGCTCCTCAAAGGCTAATCTTTTCCTGGCCTTTTCAGCCTCCTCTGAGGAATCCGGAAAATGGATAGTTTTTAAAGACCAGTCCAATGCCGGAAGCTCAAGCTCTTCCCTTAACTTATCTGGAAGCGTCTCCTGAATCTGGGGAAAAAGGTTTTCCAGAAGATAGCTGATGATCCTGCGGAATCCCCGACTATCCAGGTAAACAGATTTAAGCTCTGAAGTTGAGGGATACAGGGGGATAACCCTCCCGGTATGGATTAACTTTTCCCCCTTTTCCGAGTTCGGGTCCACATGACCGGAGATTATCTCAAACTCCGGGTGAGGCATCTGTAAACCGTAGAAAGTTCGCACCTCTCCAGAAGCCACAACTGTATCCCCCTCCTTGAACTTGTTCTGAATATATTTGATCCCGGAAAACCAGACCAATTTCAGAAAGCTTTTCTCATCTCTTAGGATAACCCAGTATTGAGGGGTTCTCCATCTTTTTATCCCGTAGGACTCAACTGTTCCCATCACTGTTGCCCTGGAGTTTACCTGAAGCTCGTCCATTGGCGTTATGGTGCTGCGGTCTAAATATCTGCGCGGGATGTGATACAGAAGGTCTTCAACACTGTTTATTCCAATAGTGGCTAAAGCCTCTGCTTTAACCGGACCGATCCCTTTCAAGTACTGAACCGGGCTTTGAAGGTCTAATTTTCTCGGCCTGCCTGCTAAAGACTGAGCGTCAACCGTTGAAGCCGCTCTCAAAATGTGCTCCTGAATGAAAAAATTATTAATCCAGGATATATTAATCTTTTTCCCAAAGCCTGTCAAGGAGTTTTAGGCAGGAGTCTGAAAAGTCAAACCGTTTCAGGCTAAAGGTTGGCCATATACCCTGAACACATCAAAAACCTTTCGGTTGTATGCTGTCTTCTCTTCTTTTTTGAGAATGTTATCGGAGAGGTAACCTGCTCTGGCTTAAATTCTTAGGCTGAGTCTATTCTAAAATTCGGATTGTCTGGAAAAATTTTTAGAAAAACCCATTTTTTACTTGACAATATTTATCTTTTACTTTATAATAATTTCAGAATTCTACGTAAAAATAGATGGTAGTCCCTGTAGGGGATGACAGGTGGGTTTGAAAATATTTTTTACCAAAAGGAAAGGGTAAATTATTTTAAGTTGAAAGTTGGCTCTTAACTTTTATCAAAACCCCATTTAAAGGAGGTGAAGGAAGTTCTGAGGGGGAACAGACCTGGAGGTAAAAGAAGGAGATACCAACCAGATCAACACCTTTAAATCTTTCAAGAAAGGAGTTATTTATGCTCAAAAAAGTTTCCTTGATTGTTGTCTTGATATTGATTCTGGGAAGCGCCTCCTGGGCAGCTAATAAGATGGTTGCCACCAGTGATGCCAATAAGGTTGCACTGAATCTTTCCGCAGATGAGCCCCTGGGTGGGGTGGTGGTGGCGCTGAAGTTCGCTGAGCCTGGGACAAACGTCATCTGCACTAAGGCGGATTTCTCAGGTGGAATGGCAGACTATATCGCCGATGACGGCCAGAGCGGAGCCAAATTCACCATCATCGATAACGAGAAGAAAACCGTCCTGGCTGTGGCTATACCTTTCACCGCTAAGGCTATTCCGCAGGGTGAAGGGACTTTTTTAAACCTGGAATTCAAGGGCGAGGGAAAGGTCAAATTGGAGCAGACCACCATCTCTCATCAGACCGGCATCTCCCTGGTGAATACCAAGGCACAGGAGCTCAAATTTGATTTCAACCCGATTGAGCTCACTGCACCGAAGGTCCAGGCTCTTCCAAAAGATTTCTCTTTGGCTCAGAATTATCCTAACCCCTTCAACCCTTCAACCACCATTAGCTATGCTCTTCCTACCAATGCTTATGTAAAGCTTGTGGTTTACAACATCCTGGGACAAAAGGTGAAGACCCTGGTAGATGAAGAGCAGACTGCTGGATACAGGCAGGTAGTCTGGAATGGCCAGAACGACAAGGGCTCAGCGGTCGGAAGCGGAATCTATTTCTACCGCATCCAGGCAGGTGATTTCACCAAGACCGCCAAGATGAGTTTGCTGAAATAAGATATTACTTCCTCATTTTCTTTCCTGCGGATCCGAATCAGGACCTGCAAAAAGCCTTCCCTACGGGGGAGGCTTTTTTTCTGTCAAACTGATGCTGAACCCATGTTGGGGGCAACGTGGGTCTACCAGCTGATTGGGAAAAGAAGGTTTTTGGTAGGTCGGACATTCCTGTCTGACATAACAGACAAAAATGTCTGTTCTACCAATCGTTAACCCCATTTTGCCCTCAAGATGGAGTTGATAATTTATTCTCATCCACTTTAGTGGCGTAACCTCACCCTTTCCCTCTCCTTGAAAAGGAGAGGGAATACCCGCCTCACTCTCAAAGTAGGTGTATCTGTTTTTTGACCTTGTATTTGAATATTCCGCTTGTTTTTTCGTATAAAAACATTAAATTAACCACTCGATCGAATATCGAACAAACTGGAGGAGAAATGTCAAGAGCTTGTGAGGTCTGCGGAAAAAAACCACAATACGGTCATACGGTCAGTCATGCGCACAATCTGACCAAAAGACGCTGGCTGCCAAATTTGCAAAAAGTCCATGCCTTAGTCAATGGTGAAAGAGTTACCATAAGGGTCTGCACCAGTTGCCTAAAAGCCGGCAAGGTACAGAAAGTAAAATAAAAATACAGTGGCGAGTGGTCGGTGGTCAGACCCAACACCACCCTGTGGAAATTACTGACCACTGGCCACTGATCACTGACCACTATTCATGGCCCAACTGAGAATTTCCGCCAAGGACTTAGGAGTATTCGCCCTGCCGGGGTTTTGCCCTCGCTGCGCCTGGCTAAAACTTCACGTTGCCAACAAATTACCCTACCAAATCTTTCCGGGAATTTTCAGCTCCATAGATTCATATACCAAGAAATTCATCAGCTCTTTTTTTGAAAAGTATGGTCATTTCCCTGAATGGCTGGGATCAGAGGATAAGTTTGTCAGCCTCGTAAAAAAACTCCATCATTCTAACTTCAATATTTTAGATCAGACTAACGACATACTTCTGACTGGCGTTCCGGATGAGATTTTTAAGCTAAAAGACGGCTCCTATTTTGTCCTGGATTACAAAACTGCCAAATATACTGAGACCCAGGATAGTCTTTTACCCTTGTATGAAGTCCAGCTAAACGCCTATGCTTACATTGCGGAGAGGACCGGCCTCTCGCCGGTGAAAAAGATTGCTTTAGCTTATCTGGAGCCGCAGACTGGTTTGACACATGAGAATGTAGAACAGTTCAAAACAGGTGACGGCTTTGTTCTCCCCTTCGCAGGAAAAATCCTGGAGCTCGACTTGAAACCTAATAAAATCCCGGATTATCTAAAGAAAGTCCGAGAACTGTATGACCAACCTTCCCCTCCTCAAAGTAAAACAGAGTGCAAGGATTGCCAGCTTCTTGAAAATCTCTTTAAAATCCTTTTCCAGAAATAAAAAGTAATGCCCCAGAACTCTAAGGCAAAATATATCTGGATAATCTCGGACGGCTCTGGAGCGACTGCTGAAAGGGTTTTACAGGCATCTTTAGTTCAGTTTAAGGATAAGGATATAATTATCGAGAGTTTCCCCAATGTTCTAAAAAAAGAGCAGATCAAGGGAATTGTTCAGAAGGCCTCAAAGAATAAAGTCCTTATTGCCTATACCCTGGTCAGCCCTGAGTTAAGAAATGAGATTGTCATCCAGACTAATCAATACAATCTACCAACTGTTGACCTCTTGGGGCAACTCCTTACAAGTTTGAGCAATTTTTTATCTTCACCCCCTGAGGCCAGACCAGGTTTACTTGCACAGATGGACCACAGTTATTTCAAAAGGATCGACGCAGTTGGTTTTGCTGTGAAACACGATGATGGCCACAGAGTGCGGAACTTAAACCAGGCAGATTTGGTAATCACTGGAGTATCCAGAACCTCCAAGACCCCTTTAAGCATTTATTTAGCTTACAATAAAGGACTGCTGGTAGCCAATATCCCTTTGATTCTTGGAATAACCCCACCTGAAGAGCTTTTTCAGATAGACCAATCCAAAATCGTGGGCTTGACCATAAACCCTGAGCTTTTGATAAAACTCCGCCAGAGCAGATTAGCCCAGCTTTCCCACCCGGACATAAACTATGCAGAGCCAAAACACGTGGTAGATGAGCTGAATTATAGCCATAGAATCTATCAAGAAAACCCCAAATGGCCCATAATCAACATCACCGGCAAAGCCATAGAGGAAATAGCCAACCAGATCTGCAGACTGACCATAGACCGGGTAAAATGTATTGACTCAGAGGAAAAAATGGGTTAGTTTTTGGAGTGCGAACCTTTAGGTTTGCCAAAAAAAGTAAAGCTAAAGCTTTGCACTTCAGCAGTTCATTCAATGTTGATTGTTCTCTAATGAAAAACTTAGAAGCCATTCGCACTAGATATTTGCAACAGGACTCAGCCAGGCGCATAGGAGGGCTGGCAGCCAATTTAGCCCGTATTGCCTCTTTCGCAGATAATCCAAATAATTTCAAAGCAGTAGAAACCACAATAGAAGAGAGTAAATTTTTAATTGAATGGATAGCCCCTGGTCTACCCTTAGAAATCCAGTCTAAACTGGTTGAACTCCAGATCCAGCTCTCTTTATGGCATCTAAAGTTTCCTGAAATATGCAAAGACCCAGAGTCGATTAAGAAAATGATTACCCAAGCTACCGCCTGGTCAAAAGAGCTTTTGAAATTATCGGGATTGATTGAGGATAGTTAAATTTCAGTTATCTAGCAAAATCTAAACTATCGGCTTGAGAACATAAATAATAGTAGATTAATTGAATTAGTTTCTACTCTCAAGAAATTCAAGATATATATTTTTGGAGGATGAAAAATGATTTTAAGAATATTTTCTTTAATGGGTTCATTTGCTTCTTTAGTCGGACTTATTTTAATGATTTTTACTCAAAAACAGTCTTTGACCACTATACAAGTTATATTGCTATTGGCTTCGCTCGCTCTTTTAGTCCTTGCGATCATATTGGTGATTGTGGATTATTACAGAAAAAAACCAAAATCTCTATCTAAGGATTCCCAAATCAGAGACTATATGTTTAAATGGATTTCGCACAGTGGAAGAGTTGCCATTTTTAGTCATGACATGAGCTGGGTTTGCGATGATGAGATGAGAGAACTTCTCAGTTCTAAGGCGGGAAAAGATGAGTTGTACCTATTTTTGCCACAACAAATTGCATTGATTGACCAATTGCCGGGAGCTCACGTATACATTTACCCTGAGCTGGAATATGTGCCTGAGTCTAGATTCACAATTATTCGTAAAGGACGTATGGATGCTCAAGTGGCAGTGGGAAGAAAAATCGGAAGTAAACATGTAATTGAAGAGTTCTCAGCAGGGCAACATCCGGTCTTTTCAATTGCAAATGATCTAACGGAGATCTTAATGCAATTTAACCGTTGGAAACGGATAGATAAGAAGGAGAAAGAATGAGGCCTGTGAAAGGCAAGAGCCAAGATGAAATAACTTTAGAGTGGGAAAGAATTGCTAAATTGAGAGCTGCGCAAATCGAAAAAGGCAGGGACTTGAGTTTCTCTTTAGTCTTGCTCCCATCTATCCTAGAACTTACTATGGAAAGCGATTTTACGGATGTCATTGACATAGGTTGCGGAAGCGGTTTTCTGACGAAGGAATTAGCAAGGAAAGCTACACGGGTTGTCGGTATCGATTTGAGTCAAGAGAATATTGATATTGCACAAGCACGGAATATAGAAAGCGCTAATATCAAATTTATAAATACATCAGTTGAAGACTATTCGCTTAGCGTTGCATCACCACGCTTTACATTGGCAATTGCAAATATGTCATTGATGACGACACTCCATTTAGATGGACTTCTTGAATCTATAGCTCGTGTACTTAAAACGGGGGCCCATTTTGTTTTTACTATTACTCACCCTTGTTTCTGGCCTTTCTATTGGGAATATGCTCTGGAAGATTGGTTTGTGTATGAAGAAGAAATCCCGATTGAAGCTCCTTTCAGAATTTCATTGGAAACTTGCAATGGATTACTCACGACCCATGTACATCGTCCATTAGAACAATATGTATCTAGTTTACTAAAAACAGGCTTTATTATACATAAAATACTGGAACCTATGCCCAATAAGGATATTGAAGCAAAATATCCGAGTCGTTGGAAATATCCTCGCTTTTTAGGTATGAATTGTATTCGAAGATAGAATCTTAAAGTAAGTGTTGAATGACTGAAGAAAAGAAAACATTTAACATCATGCATACTATATTAGCTTACTAAATTCTTTTGATTATCAGCTTAAAAAATTTTTTAGCAAAAAGATAGATATCCTCTCAATTGGCTTCCATACGCTATTCTATTCTCTTTTTAACATTCTTTTCACGGACTCTCTGCTTTAATCCCCATCTCAATAATCTCCCACGGAAACAAATAATCTTTTGGTTTTTCTTTGAAGGCTAAGAATCCCGTATCCACTTCTGCTTTCTTAAACGCCTGCGTTAGAGGCAGGTTTTCTTTGATATGATAATAAAGCCCCATACCTACTTTTCTATTCCCCTGGGATAAAACCCCTTGCAGGATTGCTTCTTTTATGCTTTTTTTCTCAAATTTGACACCTTTCAGGCTTCTTACCCCATCCGAGATTATTTTCAGTTTTTCCCGTAGCGATTTTTCAGAGTCCATAGGTGCCCATTGGAAAGGGGTGTGTGCTTTGGGAACGAAGGGATTTACGGAGAGAATGATTTGTTTTTTTTCGTAGACTCTGAGCGAAGTCGAAGAGCGGGCCTCCCCACGGTTCGACAAGCTCACCGTCGTTCCGACAAAAATATTATGAATCTCTTTGACTAAATCCACAATCCCCTCAATATCTTCAGTTTTCTCAAAAGGAAGCCCGATGATAAAATAAAGTTTCAGCTTCTCTAAATTCTTTTCCCTCGCCAGACGCGCAGCATAGAGGACATCCTCACGGTCAATCCTTTTATCGATAATCTTCCACATCCTTTCAGTCCCGGCCTCAGGGGCTAAGGTCAAGGTTTTAAGACCAGATTTAATTAAAATATCTAAAAGCCCTGGAGTAACCTTGTCCACCCGCAGGGATGAAACCCCTATCTGGTAACCTTTTTGGTATAAATCACAGCAAAGCTCTTCCAAAAAAGGCAGGTCCGAGACCATTGAGCCTAAAAGCCCGACAGACTTCGAACCACCTGCATACTTTTCAATCTCATAAATAATCTTCTCTTTTTTATGAGGCCTGAAGGGCTTGTATAAATGCCCCACCGCACAGAACCTGCATTTCCAGGCACATCCTCTTTCGGTTTCGACAATGAACATATCCTTAAAATGAGAAAGTGGAGTGACAATCGAAGAATAAGTCTCAATCTTTTCTAGATCAGCTTTTCGATTTTCGATTTTAGAGGGGAACCCTTGCTCAATATTATATTCTTTCAAAAAACCTTTTTCATCATAGATCGGCTTATAAGATTCTGGAACATAAACACCTTTGACTTTTGCCAATTCCTGGAGAGTTCTTTTTCTATCATGACCTTTCTTAAAAATCTCAGCGACTTCGACGATGCCCTCCTCAGCCTCACCGATAAAGATAGCATCAAAAAAGGATGCCATAACCTCTGGATTCAAAGTTACAGCCACCCCACCAGCTAAAAGGAAGGGATGGTTTTCATCTCTTTCTTTTGAGAGTAGAGGAATCTTCGCCTGTTTTAAAATCTTAAGGACATTCAAGTAATCTAACTCAAACGGAACCGAGAAAGAAATAATCTGGAAAAAATTCAAAGGGTCACCAGATTCCAGTGTCCTGACCTTATCCTGAGGCTTATAATCAAAAAGGAAGAACCTCTCGCAGGAAACTCCTTCAATTTGATTTAATATCCTGTAAATCGTCTGAAAACCTAAATTAGCAATCCCCACCTCATATCTATTGGGAAAACCCGAAGCTACCCTGAGCTGGTATGAGCTTTTTATTATGGTCCCTTTTTCCTGGGATAAAATATTTTTTCTTATTTTGTCGAATTCTCGCATATTCTTTGATGAAAAGATCATCCACGTTGAGAAGCTCGATAAATCGAGCAACTACAATATATGCCCTCTCCCATAAAGGGAGAGGGAACTTCAAACCTCTCCTCAGTCAGATTTCCCTCCCTTAACGGGAGGGAATTAAAGGGAGGGTGAAATAAACATCACCATTATAAAAAATAAAGAGTCTTTCTACAACAAAAATTGTAGGGGCACGTTGTTACGTGCCCCTACCTTAAAAATCGACGTCCGAGATAAACCCGGACGCTACGAACTTCCCCTCACCCTAACCCTCTCCCACAAGGGGAGAGGGAACACAATCCTCTTTTTTTAATTATAACGTCACCGAGACTACGTACATTCCGCCTTCTCTTTCGATCACCATCACCAGTCTTCTTTGATTCCCGACGTTGGCAATCAGCTTCTTATAATCATCCATATTTTTTATCTTTTGATTATTGATCTCCCGGATCACATCGCCTTCTCTTAAACCTAAACTTTTCCCTTTACTATTTTCTTCAACTGGCTTTTGGCTATAGCTTTTTTCTCATCAACCTTCATTCCGCAGACTGGGTCTATTGCCACGATTCCTCCTCTGGGAATTATTTATTGGAGTATAAACCTTCAGGTTTATTAGCTTTCTTGTCTTTGTCCGTTAATCTGGTAAAGCTGAAGCTTTACACTCCAGCATCATGCACTATACGAAACTTAAAGCTCTTCTCAAATCCTCAATCAAATCCTCTTCATTCTCTATCCCCACGCTCAAGCGAATTAGCGTATCGCTGATCCCTAATTTTCTCCTCAGGGCAGGAGGGATAGAGGAATGGGTCATTATTCCCGGATGGTCAGCCAAAGATTCCACTCCACCCAGGCTTTCAGCTAAGGAAAACAATTTCAATTTTCGTAAGAGCCTTTTAGCCCCGGCTAAATTGCTTTTCAGCTCAAAAGAGACTATCCCTCCAAAACCGCTCATCTGCTTTTGGACTAATTTATAATCGGGATGAGATTTTAGTCCGGGAAAGATAACCCTCTTCACTTTCTTGTGGGCTGACAAAAAGTTTGCAACCTGAATAGCATTAGCCTCATGCTCTCGCATACGCAAAGACAAAGTCTTAAGCCCTCTTAAGACCAAGAAACAATCAAAAGGTCCTGGAACACCACCAACTGCATTCTGGCAGAATTTCATCCTGTCATAACATGCCTGGTTTGAAGTTAGAATCGCGCCCCCGACTAAGTCGCTGTGCCCTCCTAAATATTTTGTGCTGCTGTGCACTACTATATCAATTCCCAAGGAAAGGGGCTTCTGGAAGTAAGGGGTGGCAAAAGTATTATCCACCACTGAAATAAGATTATGTTTCTTAGCAAACTCTGAAACTTTTTTCAAATCGATGATCTTCAAAAGCGGATTAGTCGGAGTCTCGACCCAGACCATTTTACTATTTTTCTTGAAAACCTTTAAGAGGTTTTCTGGAGAAGTTAAATCTACATAAGAAAATTCAAGCCCATAATCTCTATAAACCTTTTCAAATATCCTGTAGGTACCCCCATACAGGTCATCGCAGGATATTATATGGTCTCCGGCTTTTAAGAGATTCATTACCGTGGAGATGGCTGCCATTCCGGAAGAGAAAGCCAGCCCGAATCTTGCCTCCTCTAAAGATGCCAGGCATTTCTCTAAAGCAAGTCGGGTCGGGTTGGCTGTGCGGGAATATTCATAACCTTTATGTTTTCCCGGAGATTCCTGCACATAGGTTGAGGTCTGGTAGATCGGCACGATGATGGCTCCTGTGGTTTTATCTGGCTCCTGTCCTATATGGATAGCTTTGGTCTCAAACTTCATCTTGGACAAATTGGTCCTTCTCCTTTTTTTGAATTAATCTATTTTTTTTGCTGAAGATTTAATCTAAAAATCCGTTATCCTTCATCCATTGATCCGAATAGATCTTGCTCAGATAACGGGTGCCTGAATCTGGCAGGATGGTTACAATTATTTTGTCTTTCCCCACCTTTTTGGCTAAATCTGCTGCTACCTTTACTGCAGAGCCGCTCGAACCGCCCACGAAAAGCCCTTCTTCTTTGGTCAACCTTCGAGCCATTAAAAAAGATTCCTTATCATTCACCTGAACGACATCGTCTATGATGGAAAAATCGACATTCTGTGCCAGCATATCCTCTCCAATCCCCTCCACCTTATAGATTTTGGGCTCGATTAGTTTCTTATGCTTGAAATAGTCATAATAGACTGAGCCGATTGGATCAACTGCGATGATCTTTAAATCAGTTTTTTTCTCTTTTAGAAATCTCCCTGCGCCGGATAAAGTTCCCCCTGTTCCAATTCCTACTACAAAGTAATCCATCTTCCCTTCAGTCTGTTCCCAGATCTCAGGTCCAGTTGTATAATAATGAGATTCGGTATTCTTAGGGTTATGATATTGATTTAAGTAAAAGGAATTCGGAGTCTCCCGGGCAATCCTTTTTGCGGTTTCATGGTAGCTCAAGGGGGAATCTGCCGGGACGTCTGTGGGCGTCACGACTACCTCTGCGCCAAAACCTTTTAAAAGATTTATTTTCTCCAGGCTCATCTTGTCCGGAATGGTGAAGATTGCTTTATACCCTTTAATAGCTGCCACAATCACCACCCCGATCCCCGTATTCCCAGAGGTATTTTCTACTATAGTCCCCCCGGGTTTGAGCAGTCCTCTTCTTTCAGCGTCTTCGATCATATAGAGTGCCATCCGGTCCTTGATGCTCCCCCCGGGATTCATAAACTCCGCTTTGGCTAAAACCGTGGCGGAGTTTTCCCCCACTATCCTTTTTAACTTGACCAGGGGGGTGTTGCCGATCGCTTTTAATATGTCGGGAACTATGTGCATTCTGAAAGCTAACGATTCTAAATACAACGGTTGGGGCATCTTCTGAAAACAGGCATATTCTTAGAGGTTTCGACCTTAACCAGTTTCTCCATCTTCTGACCATCCCGTGACAGGAGAAGTCTAACCTCTGAACCTATGGGGGCTTTGGAGATCATCTTTCTGAACTCCGCTTCACCTTTTATCTTTTTCCCATCACAGCCTATAATCAGATCTCCCACCTTGACCCCCTGTTTGAAAGCAGGACCATCTTTATCTACCTCTGACACCTTCACCCCTTCTCCCTCTGAGCGATTCTGTTTAAGCTTGCTGCGGCCTGTGTTAGAGTAAATTCCTATCCAGCCTCTTTTGATCTGTCCATCCTGCTTGAGGATTCTTCCTACCACCTCGCAGGTGGATGCAGGTAAGACTAAGATTACATTATCCTTACCCTCTAATTTCCCTTCTGCCAGACCTAAAAGCTCACCCTGATAGTTGAAAATCGGTGTGCCTGCCTGATAGGAGCAAAAATTAGCGGACACAACTAATAGCTCCTGGTCATAAGGGTCGATTCCCCCGATCCAGGAAGACCCGACCGTCCCCAGAGCCACCTGCAGGCCCTTGGAGTAATTGGTGTTTCCTATTATCAGACCCAAGGTGCCGTTTCTGATCTGCTCCTTTTTTGCCAGGCGCACCGGTTTCAAATTCCCTTTTTTCAACTTGATCAAGCTGACATTGGTTTCAAAATCGCAGTAGACGTCCGCAATTTCTGAATCCCCTATGGTAGTTCCATCCTGGAGTTTAATTTTGAGCTCATCTGAATTCTGCAGGAGGTTTTCAGTGGTGAGGATAAAATCCTTGTCCAGTACCACTCCGGAGCCGATCTTCATACTTCCGTCCACCCGGTTAACTGCTGAGATCGAGACCACCGAAGGGCCGACCTTATCCATAACCTCATATATCTCGGACTGCATCCTTTCCAGATGGCTACCCCGGCTACATCCGCTGAGGATAAAAACAGGCAGGATAAGACAAGCTGTCTTGATAAAGGTAGAATTTAGAGAGAACTTCATAGAAACTTTAGCGATTGGTTATGCTTTACCTCACTTCTGGCTGACAGTGTAGATTGTCAAGAGTCCATCGTCTTTAGCTGAGAGAAGCTGGCCCTCGTAGATGATCAGGTTATTGACCAGGCCGCCTGAACTGTAACCTCCGGATCTGAACACAGAGGAAAGGCTTATTGCTGCACCTATCAAAATTAAAACTGAGAAGACGTAAGCCGGAACCGGACCCAAAAGAGGCGTCCGGAGTAAAGCTAAAAGCTTATCCAGTTTTTCTCGTAAATAACTTTTGAAATCGAACAAGGGGAAAGCTGAGTTTTTTTTCGGGCTGAACCCTTCCCAGTAATTAGCTGGTGGCTTAAAATCGAGCGCCTTCTGCAGCAGGCCTAAAGCAGCGTTATATTCTTCAAACTCTTTGAAACACTCAGGACAAATCTTGAAATGCTCCTTTAAAAAACCCTTTTTCCCCTCACTCAGATCTTTATAGTCTATGAAAAAATCTTTACCTTTTTTGCACCTCATATTTTATCCCTGCCTTCTCCAAAATGCTGGGATGATGCTTGACCAGTTCATCCCTGAGTTTAGCCCTGGCTCGGTGCAGATACCATCTCACCGTGGCCTGGGGCATTCCGGTTACCTGAGAAACCTCCTTTATATCCAATCCTTCCAGATCCCTTAGAACGAAAACCGATCTCTGCTTAGGATTCAGGCTCTCCAGCGCTTCATCCACTGCCAGGCGAATTAACCCTCTCTGATAGACTCCTTCGACATCATTTTTCTTTTCCTTTAGCTCGCCGATGATGTTATCCAGCACTTCCAGTTTGTGTTTCCGGAATTTTCGAATAAAGTCTATCGAGGCATTGATGGTGATGCGGTAAAGCCAGGTGGATAGTTTTTTGGTAGTATCGAATCTATGCAGGTTCTGATAGATTTTTACGAAGACCATCTGGGATATATCTTTGGCATCCTCGTAATCACCCACCATCCGATAAGCTATCCCAGCTACCTGAACTTTATACCTCTGCACTATCTCCTGGAAAGCCTCCTGGTCACCTCCTTGAGCTTTTTTGATTATTTCTAAAAGCTCCTCCTCCTTTTTTTCAGATGAATTACTTAGTCTTTCCTTGGCTAATTTTTCATCCTTTAAATTATCAAAGGCCATACAATCTCTTCGTTATAAAATACGCTTGGTTTTAGGTTGTCGTTTGGTTACTTCTTTTTTTACAAAAAATCTACCTCGGGTAAATCTTTATTCCCTTTTTGTCAAAGAGAGCTGAGGTCACTCCTGGGATTTTGTTTTCTCGATCATTCAGACCGAAGCCGCAGGAGGGGCTTCCCCTCTTCAGATAAGCAGAGTCTATTTTAAATCTTTTCCCGATGCGAAAAGATAAATTGGCTCCTCTTAGGAAGAACCTGGTCAGATCCTCACCCGAAGAAGAGACCATTGATTTCCGTCCCTGCTTGATTTTTATCTGCGAGGCTTTTCTGGGAGTGGGCAGGCCGGCCAACTGTTCCGGACACAAGAATAGACCCTTTCCTCTTTTGACTTGCAGATAGATATTTTTATCCTTTTTGTCTTCTCCATCATACCTGCATTTAACCCCAGCCAGGCAGGCTGAAGCAATGAATTTTATCGCTGCCATTTTTTAGATATGTAAGTTTTCGGGAAGGTAAATCTTCTTTTGGATTTATTCCACCTGTGATTATTTTAAAATCTCCCGCCCCAGAGATATGGTTGTGGATTTACCAGCCTCCCCTTTAAATGGACCTCATAATGCAGGTGAGGACCAGTTGAATAACCGGTATTCCCCACCCTGCCGATTACCTCTCCTCGTTCAACCTCCTGGTGGTCTTGAACCAGGATAACCGAAAGATGTCCGTACGAGCTTTGGTAACCATTTCCATGATCAAGCGTCACCAGTTTGCCCAGACCTTTTCGCCAGCCTACGAAACTCACCCTCCCTTTAGCTGCGGCTATTACCGGTGTGCCAATATCTGCCACTATATCCAGGCCCTGGTGCAGGCCCATCTCTCCGCTAAAAGGATCTGGCTCAATCCCGAATCCCCGGCTGATATAGCCGTTAACTGGATAGACCGAAGGTGTATGGTCTAAGAAATCTTTTTTCTGGATGAGCTTCTGATATATATGTTCAAACCCTTCTTTCTCCCCCTTAATCTCATCGATCAGCCGGTCGAGGTCTGTCATCTTAACCTCTGGATAAAGCCCATTATTCTCTATGAGAAACTGGTTTTCATCTTCAAGCTCCCTAATCCTTTCAGTTTTCAAACCTAAGAAGCTACGGATATTCTGTTCCATCTGACTTAACTCTTTTATCTCTTTATCCAGTTCACTCTGAAAGAACTCCAGATCTAAAAGTTTACCAGCCAGAATCCTGTTTTCCAACTCCAGGCTGGTGGCTTTAACCTGGTCTATCCTCTGCCCAAAAAAGCCTAAGAAACTGAAGCTAATCGAACTGATGAAAAGAAAGAGACTGAAGACCAAAAAGTAATTCAATCCCTTGGGCAGAGACCTCTTCAGGAGCCGAAACGTGACCTTGAGTTCAGAATATAGAAGATCTAATGGCTTTCTCATCTTTAAAGAAAGAAGCTTTCGGAAATAACTTACAGAAAGGGAAAGGGATTGTCAAGCGTTATTTTATTAGAATATATTCCCTTTTTAGAATTTTATTCACCACCCGGACAAATTTATCCGAGTTTAAGGCTTGAAGGGTATATATATGCCAGCAGGTCTTCTCTGGCAATTTAGAATTGAGTTTTCTTCTCTTAGTGTTATTGCTCACCTTTTTTCTCCCTTAAGTCTAACCTTTTTTTCCTCTGCTCGAGATTAAGAGCAATCTTTGTGCCTAAGTGCAGAGAGTTTTCACCGCAACTTTTGCTTTTTTAATTCACTCCCTTGCATTGAATTAAAATGAATTGGATTCAAAGAATCTACAGACAGGTCAAATTTTGTGGAAAAAAAAGATTGACCATTGGCAATATTCTATTGGCTTTCCCCCATACTCAAATCCGATTTTTTGTTTTTTACGGGAAATTTTTGTTTGTAATCAAAAGGAAGTTTTGCTATCTTTTCCGAAACCTGTATCCTTAGATTAACGTATGCAGAAAAAGAAGACATGGGTGACTCAGGACGACCAGACTCTGGTGAAGGAGGCGCTGGAAGGGAAACAGAAGGCTTTCAAGCTTCTGATGGAGAGGCATAAAAATGCGGTTCAGCACGTCATCTTGAAGCTGGTTCATAATTACGATGAGTCCCTGGACTTAGTACAGGAAACCTTTGTCAAGGCTTTTAGCTCCTTGGCAACCTATAAGACAAAATTCCGTTTTACTACCTGGCTTTACCGGATTGCGGCTAACAGCTCAATAGACTATCTGCGCCGGAAAAAAATCGAGGCTTTCTCCCTGGATCAACCCCGGAAAACGGAGAAAGGTGAATTCGAAATCGAGATCCCGGACCGAACATTTGACCCGGAAAAAGATTTTGATCTAAAGCAACGAGAGCTATCAGTGGAAGAGGCAATAGCCTCTCTTCCCAAAAGGTACCAAGAGGTTATCCTGTACCGTCACAAAGAGGACAAATCGTATGAGGAGATAGCTTCGATCCTGCATCTCTCCTTGGGCACGGTTAAAGCCAGAATTTTCAGAGCCAGGGTCCTGCTAAAAAAGAAACTCAAACATATGAGGTAATAAAGACATGAAAAGACATAAAAAAGATTATTTTAAGATCTTTATCTGCGGAGTGATGTTTCTCTTTTTCCCCGCGCTCCTGAAGGCGAAGGAATTCAACTTCCCGCTGCAGAAGGAATTTACTTTGGAGGAACCTCTATCCCTGGAAGTTGAAGACCCCAGAGGGGAGATCATTTTGGAATCACATAATCTAAACAAGATCATAATCCAAACCTCCAAGATAGTTGAGGCTAAGGACAGCAGGGAAGCAGAGGAGCTCGCCCAGAGAATCAGAATAGATATCGAGAAAGCTGGGGCTTTAGTTCGCATCAAGACGAAATACCAGGGGACTGACAGAGGTGGTTTCTGGGAAAGACTCTTCTCAGGTAAAAAATCAGTAGAAGGATATGTGAGTTATCATATCTTCGTTCCCAAAGATATTCGCGAAGCAGATATCTCGGTAACCAGCGGAGAGATAAGGGCTTTCTACCTTAAGGGGAAGTTGAATCTGAGTGCAACCTCCGGGGATATTGAGTTAGAAGGGGTTGAAGGAGAAATCTTTTCCTCTGCTACCAGTGGCAATATTCAGGCCAGGGATTTAAAAGGCAAAATCAGCCTGGAGGGGACCAGTTCTGATATGCAGGTGAAAAATCTGGTGGGAGATCTGAGCGTAGATTGCACCAGTGGCACAGTGAATATCGAAGACTTTAAAGGCTCTCTTAAGTCCTCCCAGACCTCAGGAGATTTAGAAGGCAGAGGACTCAAAGGAGACGTAAGCGTTACCACCACCTCTGGGGATGTCTCAGTAGAGCAGACAGACGGGGGCCTGGATTTAAATTCCACCAGCGGAGATCTTGAAGCTAAAACTCAGATTGTGCCTCCAAGAAACTATTACCTTAAAACTACCAGTGGAGAAGTTTATCTTTCCATTTCCAAAGGAGCACAGTCGGATTTAAAAATAGAGACCACCAGCGGAGAGATCAGCATGAATGTACCGATGGTCTTAAAAAATGCGTCTCGCTATTTACTTTCCGGAAAGCTGGGTTCTGGAGGCGCGAAAATAGAAATAGAAACAGTAAGTGGAGATATAGGCATAGAGGAGTATTAAAAAAATGAAAAAAATCAGCAAATCATCAACCATCTTGATTTTATACCTTTTCTTATTCTTTTTTTCCAGTGCAAACTTGTACGCTCAGGGAAAAAAGAAGACTTCTCCTGATACCACCGGTCAGAAGATCACCGAGATAAAAATAGGGGATCAGGGGATAACTATCAAGACCCAGGAAGGAAAGGAGATTAAGGAAAAACCAGGCGAGGTGGTTGTAGGCAAGGAAGGAATCAAGGTAACAACCACAGTCGAGCTGAACGAAGGTGACATCGTTAAGTTCGGGAAGGATATAACTGTGGAGGAAGGGGAAAAAGTCTCAGGGGATATTGTGGCTATAGGTGGAGATGTGCACGTGAAGGGTACAGTTGAAGGAGATGTAGTATCCATCGGTGGTAATATTTACGTTACCTCAACTGGTGTCATAGAAAAGGATGCCACCAGTGTAGGTGGGGACGTAAAAAAAGAACCCGGAGCTGTTATTAAAGGACAGACTCAGGGCTTGGGTTTTCTTCCCGGCAGTTTTTTTGGATTTCACCCCGGCGCTTTTTGGAATCGGGGGATCGGATTTATCTTCACCTTCTTTAAGATACTCTTCCTCTTTTTCCTGAGTATAATCGCCCTGGCTTTGGTACCCGGAAATATTCAAAAGATAAAAGATGAGGTCTCTCGCAATGCCTGGAAATCCGCTTTAATCGGATTCTTAGGTGAGATTTTGATTCTGCCGGTATTCATACTTTTACTCATTACCATAATCGGTATACCAGTGGCGATCTTAATTCTTCCTCTTTTTATCCTTATAGCTATGATCCTCGGATATGCCAGCGTCTCTCTTATAGTCGGTGAGAAGTTAAAACAGAACACCAATTTAAAACCCCAGACCCAGATGCTGACTTTGGCTTTAGGTATCCTGGCAGTCGAATTTATGTCATTATTTGCCAGCTTTTTAAGGATTTTCTGCGGCATATTTTCTCCATTATGTCTGATTTTTGCCATCCTCGGCTTTATGATTACCTATGTGGTCTTCACCATCGGCTTTGGCGGTGCCATTTTAACACTTTTAGGCACTAGACCAAAAGAGAAGCCAGTTCCGGTCACCCCTGCTTCTGAGCCCGTGCCTCCTCAAGTCTAAATCGCTTATCAAGTAAGAAAAAATTTTTCTGTAAATTTTACTTGCTTTTTACCGACTAATAAATTATAATATATGAGAGGCGGGGGTTCATTTAAACATTGTTATTCGGCCTGAAAGTGAGGCGGTGTGAATTTTAGGCTTACGGTTGGGTTTTTCCTTTTTTTACTTCTTTTCTTTCTTTTCCATTTCCAGCTCGAAGCTACAATCGTCAATCAGTTAGCTTTTGACGTCACCCATATACAGTCCCGCACTTCAGCCGATTTGAACTTAGAATCAGTTGAGACCATTGCTCAGACCCTCAGGCCAAATTCTAATCGATTAGATGGGGTAGCGGTCTTCTTAGATAGAGTAGGTTACAGCAGTTCCTCAGATTCAATCAGATTGCAATTGAGAACCACAGATTTATCCGGTCTTCCCACAGATGTGGTTTTAGCCACCGCCTGGGTTAAGATGACTGATATCCCGGATGGAAACGCAGACCGGGGTGATTGGCAGCCGGATAATCTTACCCGGGGTTATCAGGTCTGGTTTATATTTGACCAGCCTGTGAATTTATATCCTGATTCAACTTATGCTTTCACCCTCAATGCTAGAAGGCTTGACTCTTCTAATCGAATAGCCTGTTTTTATGGAGTTAATGGTTATCTTCAAGGAAATGCATATTACAGAAGTTCTACTGGTAGATGGATAAGCTTTGGAAGTGATCTGAATTTTATGACCATTAAAGATAAATATTCCTTAGTTGGGATTAGAAGACTCCCCTGGAATTATAAAGGGGTGATGACTATAGAAAGCGACATAGATCATACCTCAGCCCCCAGCTATGTTGATAGTCTGGGAAGATTTCTGCTAACGGACCAGGATGTAGGAGGGAAATGGGGAAAAGGGGTAAAGGGTAAAATACCAGTGGGCAATCTCTGGTTCTGGAATGCGGGAAACGGCGTAAAAGACTCCCTGGGCACTTTTGGTGAAAAAGTTCTGCTCTATTTTAACGGCACAGATACCTTAAGCCGGCTGTGGGGGGATAGCTTAGATGCCTGGATCCAGAGAGACTGGATAGTAGGAGCACATGCTATGGGGAATACCGGTTACTCTGGAGGAGGTCCTGGCCTTGACTCCTCCCACGTTTTCAAAGCCTTAAATTATATGCAAAATCATGGCCTGGAAAAAATCTATAAATCAGGAGTATGGGTGGGTCACGATGGAAATTACATCAATACCGAACAATATGGGGCAAACCCGGCCACCATTTATTACCATGTGAATAAGAGCTTTGCATCGGGCAAGTTCAAGTTCGACTGGGACGGTGCCCTTCAGGAAATATATTTCCTTTCTTATTATGATATCCGTTCTAATTCCGACAGCTTGAATGTAGTCCAGGTGATCTTCTCCCCTACCACCTTTCCTGATGGCATAACCAGATTTTATAGGTATAAACGCAATGGCAACTGGAATTCGGCTGTCCCGGAACAGACCTACAACTGGTTTAACAAATCTATAGCTAATTCTGTAATCAACAACTGGCAGGTCTATATTTATTATACTCATTTTGGAAAAAATAACGGCTTAACTTCTGCCAGCATAGACTCAATTCGGGCAGTCCACCAGATAAAAGACAGCCTGGGCTTATGGATACCAAATACTAAGGAGATATTGAACCAGCAAGCTGCCTCAGCCTTTGCTCAGGTGAGGGTAGAATATCTGAATGGTAAGAGGACTTTGAATATCACTTCTTTAAAAGATTGGTCCTGGGGCTCTCATACTCCGGACCCTGTAGAGCTCAATTATCTCACCTTCGACTGTTTTGATGCGGAAAGTTTGGACATCGTGATCAACGGGACCACCAGATTAGAAGTGCAGAAAGGTAAGGACTTCATAGAGGTTCAGCCAGACTGGCTGGGATATGGAAATATTAAGGCTCCGATGTACTGGTTTGCTAAAAAAGACCGGAAGTTCGACAAGTTGATGGTGATTCCAGGAAAGGCTATACCGATTAATTATCCTCCTGTACTGGATTCAATAAGGGCAAAAACGGTGAATGAGGGGCAGATATTAACCTTCAGGCTTCAGGCCACAGATGCAAATAACGATAGCATTGTCTTAAGTGCTGCCAATCTACCTGTCAACGCTATCTTTATAGATAGTGGCAATGGAGCAGGCTCTTTCAGGTTTAGCCCCAGCTATACTCAGGCAGGAGTTTATAATGTAACTTTCACTGCCAGAGATACCTTGGGTGCAACAGATAGCGAAGTGGTATCGATAACGGTCGTCAATGTAAATAATCCACCAGTGTTAGATTCTATAGGAGCTAAAACTGTAGATGAGGCTCAGACACTAAGCTTTAGAATTCACGCCACCGATATAAATGGCGACAGATTGATTTTAAGTGCCCTGGATGTTCCAACCAATGCCACCTTCACTGACAGCACCAATGGAACAGGTTTATTCACTTTCAGCCCGAGTTACACTCAATCAGGTGTATATAATGTGACCTTTATCGCCAGAGACACAGTAGGTGCAGCAGATAGTGAGGTAGTGCAGATAACGGTTATCAATGTGAACAATCCACCAGTATTGGATTCCATCGGGCCAAAAGTTGTAGATGAAGGTCAGGTCTTGAACTTTAGAGTTCACGCTACAGATCTCAACGGCGATAGCATGATTTTGAGCGCATTGAACATCCCTGCCAATGCCATCTTTACAGACAGCAGCAACGGATCCGGTTTATTTACCTTCACTCCGAGTTTTACTCAAGCAGGAATCTATGACCTAACCTTTATCGCCAGAGATACCGCAGATGCAGCAGACAGTGAGCTGGTGGCGATAACGGTGAATAATGTTAACAATCCGCCGGTATTGGATTCCATTGGACCAAAGAGCGTCAATGAAGGGCAAGCCTTGAGCTTTAGAGTTCATTCTTCGGACGTAAATGGTGACAGCTTGATTTTAGATATACTGAATCTTCCCACTAACGCCG
>JAUYBY010000001.1 GCA_030692925.1 Candidatus Zixiibacteriota bacterium
ACCCTTCTTATCTCCTCTTGACTCATCCTGATCATGTCCTTTCCTGCCATAATATCCTCCTTTAAAGTAAGATATTGTGGCAATCTCAAAATAGGACATTTCTACTTTGCTAAAACAGGACATTATTATATTGCGATTACATAAAAAGTTGGGAGATATTTTTCCTTGACAAAATTAGGACTTTGTTTATTTTATTAGTAGTATTAACATTTCGTGAGCAACAGTTAATTTGAGGGGGAATACATGCCATTTCAAGCTTCGCAAGAAGCAAAAAAAACTTTTGGCTATCGTAGCGTGACCCCTTTCCTAATAACGGGGACTACGTCTGGCGTAGCCACCGGAGGACAGGGTCGCCAAAAAAAAGAGACGCATCGCAATGCGTCTCTACATCCTAAATTAAGGAGGAGTTTATGAGACCTAAAATTTTTGGCAGATTTAATTAAGGTCAGGGGCGAACTTTTTTCGTTTGTGCAGGAATAGAATTGTAGTTGCTCGATTTATCGAGCCAAACGATGCCCAATGAATTGGGCAACTACATAAAAGATGAAGGAGGTAGTAAAAATGAAATCCAAGTACTTTTTAATAGTAGCGGGGCTTATGTTAGTCTTGTTCTCTTATTCTTCTGCCCAGGTGCCACAGTTAATAAACTATCAGGGCAAACTCACCAAATCCAACGGTGCTCCTCTGGATACGACCATTTCGATGGTCTTTTCCATCTATGCGGATTCTGCTGGAACGATTCTTAAATGGACAGAGACCCAAGGAGCAGTCAAAGTAGAAAAGGGGCTATTTAATGTTCTTTTAGGGAGTGTCGATTCTATCCCCTATTCAGTATTCGATGGGAGTATAAGATATTTAGGGGTCAAAGTAGGAACTGATCCGGAGATAACCCCCAGAAAACCGATGGTGAGTGTTCCTTATGCTTACAAATCTTTTGAAGCAGACACAGCAGATTATGCCAAAGTAGCAACAAGTGATGGAGATTGGACCATAGATGGAGACAACATTTATCGCTTACAGGGCAACGTCGGCATCGGGACTTCTGATCCAGAATCGTATAAGTTAAAAGTCAATGGTAGTTCGAGGATTACTGGTAACTTAAGTTTAACATATGTACTTATGAATTGCTGTTTGTTGACCGGTCTTGCGCCAGGTAATTATCGAGATATACTTATTGAAACAGTATTGGGAGGTGGTGCGTTTTATATTCCGTCAACATATAACTCTTGGTACAGTAATATTACAAAGCTTCGTTGTTCAATCTGGGCAGAAAGTTCTAATAATTCACCTGGTTATTATAATACATACTATGTACGGGTCGAGAATATCGGTGCCAATGTCTGTACTGATTATGATTGGATTCAGGTGATAAAAATGTTAGGTGCTAATTGACCCAGGGTCGCCCAAGCAAACCTGAAGGTTTGCCCTACGAAAAAAAATGAGGTGTAAAATGAACAAAACAAAAATTATCTCAGGATTCTGCCTAGTCTTAATTCTTTTTTTCAATTTCTCTTTAGCAGGATTGCCTGAGAAGAGAAACGTAGCGTCGGGCTTTATGCCCGACGAAATAGATGGAGGTCTAAAGACCTCCGCTACAGAAAAAACTTCCGGGATAAACCCGGACGCTACGAAATCGGAAAAGGGCTCGGTTCAGGAGAAAAATCTTACTCCCGCAAGTTTCAAACTGGTAACAGATGTAATAGATGGGTTTGGCGGACAAAAGTCTAACAGCGGATGCGATAGATATCTCTTTGCCGGTGGCCAGTCCTCAGCTATTGGTCCTTCCAACAGCACCAATTTCAAACTGTATGCTGGTTTTGTCCATTCCACCGTGGTAAAATGCGGGGACGCCAATGCAGATGGCTCACTTACGGTTTCAGATGTGGTTTACCTGGTCAATTATCTTTTCAAGGGAGGTCCTGTAGCAAAACCTTATGAAGCAGGAGAAGCCAACTGCGACGGCAAAGTTACGGTTTCGGATGTAGTTTATCTGGTCAATTATCTGTTTAAAGGAGGACCGGTGCCGATCTGTTAAAAATTCGTAGGGGCACGGCATGCCGTGCCCCTACCAGTAAAAATAAAAAAGGCTTTCTTTTTTAAAAGAAAGCCTTTTTAAATATCCTCAGATTATTTCTTACTGAGTATTAGTTCCTGATCCTGTATCCAAACTGGATTTTAGCCCCTTCATCTCATTGGTGACTATAGTCGGAGTAACAAAGATGACCAGGTCGTGGTTGGTTATTTCCTTCTTGGTATAGCTGAAGAAATATCCTAATAAGGGGATATTCTTAAGTATCGGAATTCCCTTCTGAAGCTTTTTCTCTTCCTGAGTAGTTAAACCTCCAATCACCGCAGTCTGTCCATCATCTACTACCACGTTAGTCTCAGCATTGTTGGTATTGATAATCACCCCATTAGGATCGAACTGGTAAGAACTTCGCTCTGGACTGAGTTTCATCAGAATTCTTCCTTCAGAGGTGATGTGAGGAATAACCCTTAAGATAGTTCCAACCTGAACGAATGTTATTACCGTATTTCCGGAAGCATCGAATTGCTTTATCGGAACCTTCTGGCCCATCTGGATGAAAGCCTCTTTGTTATCCACTGTGGTTATCTCCGGGTGAGCTACGATCTTGGCTTTGTTGCTCTTCACCATAGCTGAGATAGTTGCGCCCAGATTAAAATCTGTCTGAATAGTACTATAAGTAAAGTTGCCGATTTTATCTTCTGGTGCCAGAATGTTCGCTTTCTGCTCAACTGTCATAATGTTATTACCTTTTAGACTCGGGACAACTTTCCAGTCGATTCCTAATTCGCTCAAAGTTCCGGTTTCAACTTCTAAAAGCTGAGCTGAAATCTTTATCTGATTAGTTTCTTTGTCCAAAGCCTTGACCAGCTCCTTTAACTGGGCAAGATTTCCCGGGATATCTTTAACGATAAGAGAATTTGTTCTCTGGTCCACATCAATGGTTCCCCTGTCTGAGAGTGAAGCCTTAAGAGGTTTAATCAATTCACTGGCAGTACCATTCTTCACGCTGATGATTTCAGTCGTCAGGGAGGTTATGGTCTTCTGGTCTGCTTCGTGCTTCTGGGTGATTGTCAGCTCAGCAAGATAATCCTGTAAGGGCAAAACCCTTATATAATCTGGGTTCTCCACCAGAGCGAAATTGTAGGTTTTGGCAATTATCTCTAATGCCTGCCTCCAGGTGACGCCCTTCAAGTTCAAGGTGATGCTCCCGGTGACGGCCGGGGAAGCGACGATGTTTTTCTTGCCCTCTTCTGACAGGAAGCTTAAGACCGAATGGACATCTGCATTCTGCAGAGTAAGAGTTTTCAATATCTTTTCCTGCTCTCCCAGGACTTGAAGTGCAAAGAAGATAAATAGCCAGAAGGTGACCAGAAAGATTATTTTTCCAAATTTAAGTTTGTTAATCTTCATAAACTCTACCTCTCTTCTTGATTAGGTGTGAAAAGTTCTAAAGCTATATTTTTAGCGTATCCATATTCTTGAATCTGGAAGATCACTCTTTCCTTTTCAACCGAGACCACAGAACCATTTCTTATCCTATCACCCGCCTGTAATATATAACCATACCCCAGCTCGTTTTCCAGAAGGGCTTTGAATCCGCTATTATCTTCCAGGATACCCACCAATTTAAGTTCTTCAATGCTGGGGAGAGGTACGCTACCTAATTCGAAATTCCTTTTCTCGGTCAAAGGTGAAAAAGGGTCTTTCCGCTGTCCGCTGTGGAAAACCAGCAGTTCTCTTTTTGGAGTCTCCTCCATCACTTTGCCCGGCATCTTCGTCTGAGCCTCTTTTTTAAGAGTATCAGATTTCACCGGCTTCAGAGTATCGGCCTGCACTTCTTTGGTCTTTGCTGGTTCAGGAGCTTTTGGCTTTTCGGTCGTAGTAACTGGCTTTGTCTCTTTTTGGCTCTGGGTAGAAGGTTTCTCCTGTGCCTTAGCTTTATCAACAGGTTTGACCTCTGTCTTTTGAGTAGGTTTTGCTTCCTTGGCTGCTAAAACGACCTTATCTTCTTTCTTGGGCATGGAACCTGGCTGATTAATCTTTTCAGTTTTTTGAGTTTCACTTGCTTCGGTTAATTTCACATCTTTTTTGGAAGATCTTCCCTGAGCTGTGCTCCAGGTCTGGAAAGTCGGCTCCTGTGGGGTCGAAAAGGCTAAGATGACAACTTTATCCTCTACCCCCTTTACCACTTTGTAGACCACTGGGCTTTTCAGATCGAGCACTATTCGGCAGACCTTATCCGGAGTGGTCTGGTACTGACTGGTGCGGATAGAGCTTATAATCCCCTGAGGCAGGTCCTGAAAGTTTTTCTGAGGTAAGGAATTAACTGCATTCAAGCAGTCGATCACCACGCGATAAGGTTTCCCTTCTTTCTTCTCCTCGATAAAATGATTAAACTGAAAGGGAGCATTTGCGAAGATGGTCACATTAGTATATTCCCCCTCCCTTTGCAGTGTAATGTTCTGCACCTGAGTTTCAGCCCAGAGCAGTGCAAAGGGAATCAATAAAAAGAATATAATAATGAGGAAAATTCCTAAATATAGTTTATTGGTTTTCATAGATCTTCCTATTTAGAAAATTCCACCTTTTGGAGTTTCTCCTCTTCTTTAATAAAATAGGTGGTCAATTTACAGGAGACAGCCACAGTCTTCTTTTCTTTTTTCACCTCGTCTTTAGGTAGACCGGCAAAATCCACTTCCGTGACGTTGGTCAAGAAGGGAAAGTTAGCTACGCTGGCAAAAAAAGTGCCTAGATCTTCATAGGTCCCTTTTAAATCCATGCCGAAAGTAGCCGCATTGTAGAAACTTACAGGTTTTATTCCCCGAGGCATTATCTGACCGATTCTCGCTTCGGAGTTCTGAGAAGCAGACTGCAATTGGGTTAGGAATAAAGGTATCTGTTTTTCCTCTGGCAGAAGAAGCTCTACCTGTTTGTATCTATCAAGCAAGCCCTCGTATTCAGCTTTAAGGTTTTGGAAACTTTTGGCTTTCATCTCTACGTTTTTCAGATTGGTCAGAAGCATTTCATACTCTACCTGTTTCCCATTTATTTTCTTGATATTCACCGAATAAATCCGGGCGTACCAGAAATAGATCACCAGGAAGGCGACCAGGGCAACCAAAAATAGCTTTTGGGTTTTTGGATCTTTTAAATCCATTCCATCCTCCTAAATATTAACTATTCCCCCAAATTCACGGGGAAGACATCTCAGTTTGGGTAGTCGCCAGCTCTTTCGTAGAAGGAAGCTGGCTGGTATAAAAAAGGTCGCTGGTTAGCTGAAAGCTAAAAGCTTTCTGTTTTTCTAACTCAGTCAACTTTACGTAATTCAGTTCTATGTTTTTAAAGTAGCTTGAGCGCATCAAGTTTATCATAAAAGTAGCCAGGCTATTAAGAGAGAAAGTATACCCCTCAATGGTGACTTTTCGACCTAACACCGGAGGAGGCTGGATCTGAGCCTGAGCTTTCTTGAGCGTATCAGCCATTTCCGCTTCAGGGTTCTGGACATTAGGAACAACCGCAGGCACAACTGACGGGATTTCCTTGAAAGTGGAAAGCCACAGGTAATCAGGCACTCTGGAGCTTAAATCCTCCATAATGTCTACCCAGGTAGTGCGATCTTTATCCAGGGCTTCAATCGCGGAAAGTCGCTGTAAAATCTTAGTTTTGAGCTCTCCTAAAGCATCGACCAGCCTGATGCTCTCCTTCAGTTCTTCTTTTCTTCGCTGTCCTTCTGCTATCTTACGGTTTAGACTCTGGAGCCTGACACCCTGTAAGATACCGATAAAGATCAGAAGGACCAGTATAATTCCGCCTCCACCTAAAAGATAGGCAGTATTTTTCTTAAAGGCTAATAACCCTCTTTTTTTCCTTAAGTCTTTGGGTAGTAGATTTATCTCTATCATCTTACTTTACCTTCCTTGCTGCCAGTCCGACCGCAATGGTCAGGAGTGGAGCTATCTTCTCTGGCTGGGCTTGCCTGAAGATGTCCGGGTCATATTCTATATTTCTTAAAGGATTAATTATCTCAACCGTGATATTTAACTTCGACTGGATGAATTCTGGCAGGAAAGGAATCAGGGCTCCTCCTCCGGACAACACTATCCAGTCAAGGTTGGAGATCTTAGCTGAAGATTTGAAATAGGAGATAGCCACCTCCAACCCCGAGATCAATTCCTCAGATGACGTTACCACCGTGGCTTTCAGCATGTCCTGATCGATTGAAGAACCCATTTCACCTTTCAGAGTCTTAAGAGCTAACTCCGGGTTAAGCCGGAACTCTTTCATTATAGACTCATACAGCATACGGGCTCCAGAGGAAATATCCCTGGCTGAATGATAAACCCCATCTTTAATAAAAGTCAAATTGGTAGTGTCAAATCCGAGGTTAACCAGAGCAGTCACTTTTTCCGGGTTTATCTCGTAGTTTATTTCATAAGCGTTCAAAAGTGCCAAAGCCTCAGTATCGACTAATACCGGCCTGAGCCCGGCATCCAGGATTAAATCCAGGTAAGATTTTAAAAAGTCTTTGCGCGCGGCCACCAATAGAACGTCCATCTTACTGGTTTCCTCGTTCACCTTGATGACATGATAATCCAGGCTGACATCATCCACATCAAAAGGACTTCTCTGCTCAGCTTCGAACAGGATGGCCTGTTCAGCTTCATTCCCAGTCTTCTTATCCATGGTTATCTTGTCATTCAGCACTCCATGCCCTGCCACCGCTAAAGCTACATCTTTTATTCGGGGATCGCACTGGTCAATCAGCGATTGGATGCCATAAATCAACGCGTCCCGATCTTTGATCTCTTCGTCCACAATTGCATCCGGTGAAATCTCCTTAATTCCTAAGGCTTTCAGGATATAAGCTCCCCCCTTTTCTTCGAACTTGACCAATTTGATAGAGTTGGCGCCTATATCCAACCCGGCTACCGTTCTTCCTTTTTTCCCTAAAGCCATAACAATTCTCTTTTATGAAAGGTTTACCTGTTTCTCTTTTTTAAATCACTAATTCCTTTATCGACTTTTTTTAAAATAAATTAAGAGGAAAATAACTTTTTTTTATGGCAGAGAAAAAAATATTCATGCTAAAAACTCTTAATAAAATATGAGAGTTTTTTAGCTCTGAGTCAGCCTGGCCCGCCCGGTACTCGCCAGAACGTCTGTCCTTACATATTTGGCAAGCTCCGCATTATAAATATCCACTGTGCCGGAGGAGGAGGCAGAGCCAGTCGAGAGGTAGACTACTGCCGTGTTGGGAAAGGTGCAGTTGTTGAGAGAAAAAATACTGGATAAGGATATGGTTTTCAGGACCGAGTCCCCGACATCATAAGTATAATTAGAAGGATTTACCACGTCCTTAAACAGGACATACTGCCTGGCGTTCTGGTCAAAATAAATCCCGTATTGGGCTCGACATGATATCGCATAAGAGCGGGCTAAGCGTAAATCCGAGAGAAGGTCTCTGCCGGCGGATTTCAGCCTCTGCTGTCGGAAAAACTTGTCGAACTGGCCAACGGCTAAAGTTGCCATAACACCGATTATCACCACCACGATCATCATCTCGATGAAGCTGAACCCTTTTTGATTCTTTTTTGATAACATTTTACTTACCTTTTTTATTATGTTTTATAATTCTCTCCAGCTATTAGGTACAATTTGATAAGTATAAACATAGGCAGTCCCAGAGCCAGGCATACCTGGCGGCAGATTATCGACTAAAGTAGGCACATGAAATACGTCAGGCACATTTGTTGCACTAAAATAGTTTGAGACCATAGCACCAGCTATTTGATTCTGCTTGGCATTAGTAATTTTCCCCTGAGCATAAAAAGCACCCATGATTTTAAGTTGAGAATCACCAGACCCGGTCCCGATGTTCAAGTCTTTTGCGGCAATAAACCCTATCACATCATTTGCTGGGAACATCCCCTGTGATAAGACATGGGTGCTGATATTTATGTCATTAGCAGAGACCAGAGTTCCCCTCCCATCGAAAAGGATTGGCGTACTTTTTAGTCCTCCGCTTCCTGCATTCATATTTATATTGCCGGTGACATAGACCATCCCGCTGATCTGTAAATTGCCGTTATTATCTAAATAGATACTACCATTGGCATTGGATTGAGCCGGATAGGGAACTCCTGGCTGTAAGTTTAAATCTCCACTTATAACCAGGGCGTTGCTATTCAAATAATTCAGATAAGAACTGTAAGTATATCCAGTATTAGGGTCGGTATACGAATTACTCAGGTTAGGGAAACTAAAGTTCCCTTCTAAATCATAACCCTGATTAGTTCCGTTATCTGAATAGACCTGGCTGGCTCCTTTATTCCCGGTATATCCATCATTTACATAACATCCATCCATAGTTTCTTTTACTGAGTTACCCGATGCATTGGGCTGGCCCACTGTAGCTGATCCGGATACGCTGACCTGCCCGTGCTTTACCCTTAGTTCAGCATCCAGAGTATTAACTACCTCACCATTAAATGTGGTAGTATCTAAGGGTGGAATACGGGTAGATAAATCTGAGGTGATACCAGAGTAATTATTATAAATTCGCGCAGTTCCAACAGCTTCATAAGCCAGGTCCACGGCAGAAAGAGCTGCATCATAGGCACCATTTCCATTGGAGTCCGTATATGGCTCTGTAGTATCCCATACCCCATCTCCATCTGAATCAGTCAAAAGAGGTTCTCCAGGATTCCATACTCCATTTCCATTTAAATCTGTATAAGTATCAGCCGGGTCCCAATTTCCGTTACCGTTAGAGTCAGTAAACGGTTCACCCTCTCCTAAGATATGAACTGGGCCGTGAAAAGAGATGTTTCCAGCTATAGTGCGCCCAGATTGACCCACTCCAGCAAAGACAATATTATTCCAGATATTATATGGATTCTTTTTCCTCTTTACCATTACCTGAACCTGGCTTATCCCTTCTTTTGAGTTTCCTGAAGAAGTTAAGGTTTTATAGGGAGCCGTGCCGGTGACATCCATACTGAAGTTACCATTTCCTAAATTAGGATTAGCATTTACTAACATCTCCAAGGAATCGTTATTCAGCATATTAGGGTTGTTTTTAAGCACTCCCATACCTATCTCTAAACCTGCTTCAGCCAGATAAAAAGCAGAAGTTCTTTCCTTCATATTCTTTGAGATGTCCATATCGGTAACTGAAGTGGTCAAGGCGGCTATGAAGATAAATGTCAGCATAACCATTATTACCAGGGCTAAAAGCAAAGCTGAGCCTCTTTCTTTATTTATATATTTTATCATCTTTCCTCCTTTAAATGTTATTCCTCACCTTTACGTTAGAGCTTAAAATCCTTCTTCGATATTTATCACCGGTAAAATGATCATCTTTCGTATCTTCGCGGGCGACTATCCTCACATTGACTAATTTACCGTTTTGAGAAAATTTAAGCGAGTCTATGTTCTCTGCATAGACTTGGGCAGTGCTTGAACCTATCTTTTTCATAAGATTAGGGTGCAAAGGATTTGCCCTGGAGATATAATAAACTATGCTGTCAACATTAGAGCCGTTCTTATAGTAGATTTTTAAGGTGTCACTCCCCACGGTGATCGAAGGAGATCCTGTTAAACCATATCCGGCTATTCTTATATTTCTGGTAATCTCATCCATAGCGAACCGGGCGTTCTGCTGCATATCAGAGATACCTTCCTGCACCAGAAACTGGTTATGCTGGGAAATATAAAACTCTAACATTACCGCTCCGATCAGAACCGTCAGGGTAACTGCAATCAAAAGTTCTACTAAGCCTACCCCCCTTTGACCGATTACTTTATTTTTGTTAATTTCAGATTTCATTTCACTACCTCATCTTATAAGTGTAATAATTAACCGTTCTGGTTTTACCTGCTTTATCCGTCCAGCTCACAGTGACTTTGATACGATACACTCCGGAAGGCACGGAGCCATCTGTGGAATCTACATCTACTCGGGAAGTGCGGGTAAAAATTCCATTCAGGTTGTTAGTCACCTCGGTCCAGGGCAGAGGATTGAAGGAAACCAGACTCTGCATAAATTCAATCTTATCCTGAGCTATGACATTTGCTTTGGTTACTTCATTGGAATAACTGTTGGAAAAAATCGTGGTAACGATCATCGGAGCCAGACCTAAAATGCCGAAGGCTAAAATCAGCATCGAGACCAAGACCTCCAGCAAACTCAACCCTTTCTTATCTTGTAATCTTTTTAACATCTGCTTTTCTCCTTTTCTTTATTATGCCACCTACATATTGAGCAACAACTATGCCAAAAGGCTGCATTTTACTTGATAAGTTCAACCTGCTCAAGTTGTTAACCCTGCGGGAATTATCTCTGAAGCTGGCAAATCATTATGAATTCCACTTAATTCCTATCTTAACTAATTGATAAATTTCTACAGACTGTTGGAATTTTCCCATACTAAAGAAAGATTGATTTTGTCCGTATTAAAAAATAGTGGTAATAGCTGATTGACAGAATTAGTTTTGAGTCTAAATTGCGAATTGTAAAGATGGTTGTACTGATTTAACTTTTGGCTTAAGGAGGTCTCAGATGCAAATTAAAAAGCATCTTCTTTTTTCAGTTCTTCTCATTCTTATCCAAACAACTTTTGCCTGGAGTGCGGACAAACCTTTAGTTTCTCCAAAGGAGAGTCCGGTAATTCCCTCTGCTTACAGGACTTTTTTGTCAAGCAAACCATCAACTGAGAAAGTCAAGGTCTGGGTTTATTTTACGGATAAGGGAATCTTTGACCAGGAAAGTTATGTTAAAACACGGAAAATGTTAGAGAATCTCTTTACCCCAAAGTCTCTCCAGCGCAGAGCAAAAAGCATCAAAGGAGAGCTGATAAGTTTCATTGACCTGCCCGTAAATCAACCCTATATAGAGAGCATAAAAATCCTTGGGGCTAATTTGCGTCAGATAAGCCGCTGGCTAAATGCAGCAAGTTTTGAAGTTTCCATAGATAGGTTAGAACAGATATCTTCACTTCCTTTCGTCAAATCTATTAAACCAGTTCTAACTTATATCCGTGACCCTTTAAAAGAAGAAGCTCAACCTCAATCCAAGCCGGTGGAATCAACTGATTACGGACCTTCTTATGATCAGCTTCAGCAGATAAATGTGCCTGCAGTGCATACTTTAGGTTATAATGGACAGGGAGTTTTAGTCTGTATGATGGATACTGGTTTCAGAAAAGACCATAAAGCTTTTAAATCTGCTTACTTAGAAGGAAGAGTCTGGGCTGAATATGATTTCATTAACCACGATACTAATACCCAGAATGAGCCCGGTCAGGATGCATCTAACCAGCACAATCATGGAACTTTAACCTGGTCGACTTTAGGTGGAGAGGTAGATGGATCACTTTATGGTCCAGCTTATAAGGCCAACTTCATCTTAGCTAAAACTGAATACGTTCCTACTGAAACCCGGATTGAAGAGGATAACTGGGTGGCTGGGATGGAATGGGCAGATAGTTTAGGTGCAGACGTTATCTCCAGCTCCTTAGGTTATCTTGATTTTGATAATGGGTTCACTTATACTAAACAGCAGTTGGATGGTCAAACTGCAGTAACCACCATTGCCGCAAATATAGCTGCCAGCTTAGGGATAGTCGTCTGTAATGCTATGGGCAACGGTGGTCCCGGAGATACCACCCTGGTAACCCCTGCTGATGCAGATACTATCCTTGCCTGCGGAGCGGTGAATAGCTCCGGGACAATTGCATCTTTTAGCTCAAGAGGACCCACTGGTGATGGAAGAATTAAACCAGAAGTCGTAGCCAGAGGAGTTTCCACTTACTGTGCCACAGCCTCTGACACCAATACCTTTGGATACGCAAGTGGAACTTCTCTTTCGACCCCTTTAGTAGGAGGATGCGCCGCAGTCCTGCTTTCAGCTCATCCAGATTGGGCACCCTGGAAAGTTAGAGAGGCATTGATGTACACTGCTAACAATTCCTTTACCCCTAACAAAACTTACGGCTGGGGGTTAATAGACCTTTTAGCCGCAGTTCAATATTCTTTTGGTACAGGCGATGTAAATCGCAGTGGGTCTGTTACCATCTCAGATGCGGTCTATTTAATCAATTATCTTTTTAAAGGTGGACCGCCGCCCTATCTTTACTATAGAGGCGATGTTAACTGTGATCATACCGTTACTGTCGCGGATGTGGTTTATCTTATAGCTTATCTTTTCAAGGGAGGACCCCCACCCTGCTCTTATTAATAAATGTAATGTAGCGGAGGTCTTTAGACCTCCATAAAAAAATGGAAGGCTGAAGCCTTCCGCTACATAACTACAGATTATGAAACTTCAGAGTTATATTTTAGTTATCTTTTTAATTTTATTTTTTCTTCCTGTTCCTAAACCTTTCGCTCAAAATTTTACTCCATTCAACAAGGATTATAATAAATCCGATTCAAAAATGATAGTCCGGGTATACCTTACCTCTTTTTCACAGATGGATGAACTAAAAAAGGAAGGGGTTGAAATAGTCTCAGAAGAGGGAACCAAATGGGTGGATGTCTCTTTAAATAACCAGCAACTTGAAGCACTCAGAAAAAAAGGGTTTAGAGCAGATATCCTGGTTACTCAGGAAGAGTTAAGGGGTTTGAAATTTCTTATCGACCCTCAATATCATACTTATGAGGAATTAACTCTTGAGTTAGATAGCCTGGCTCAACTTTATCCAGCTATTGCTAAAAAAGAATCCTTAGGTGTTTCCACTCAGGAACAAAGAACCATCTGGGGATTTAAGATCTCAAAAGATGTAAATCAGGATAAAGACAAACCCAGGGTTTTATTTGATGGAGTTCATCATGCCTGTGAGGTGATGGGTTTAGAGCTTTGTCTGCATTTAATCAAAGACCTTCTGGACGGTTATGGTTCTAATCCTCAGATAACCTCCTGGGTCGATGGAACTGAGATCTGGTTTATCCCCCTCTTGAATCCGGATGGACATTCTGCAGTGACCAACGGAATCAGCCTTTACTGGAGAAAGAATGGTCGGGATATAGACGGCGATAATATATTATATGAATACCAGTGTAATGACTGGTGGACCTGCTATACTGAAGGAGTAAATCTAAATCGTAATTACGATTTCAACTGGAGCTCCGGGGGAAGTCCTAATCCCTGGCATTATGATTACCGCGGCTCTGCCCCTTTCTCAGAATCAGAGACTCAGGCAATAAGAGATCTTGCCCTGAAATATAAATTCAGTTTATCGATTACCTTTCACAGCTATGGAGAGGTAGTCATTTATCCCTGGTACTGGAGCGGCACCCCTGCCCCAGATGATCTAAGTTTAACTGACATAGCCTATAACCTTTCTTCCCGGATGACTAAAGAAATTGGCGACCCCTATAATTTTCAACTCGGCTCTGCCCTGAGTGGAATGAATACTAACTGGTTCTACGGCGCCTTAGGGGACTTCGCTTATACGGTTGAAGTCCTTCCCTATCCTCAATTCATTCCTCCAGGAAATCAGATTGATTCAGTATATCAAAAGGTCAAGCCGGGGATGTTATATCTTCTGGAGAGGGTAAATGCTCCCAGCCTTACCGGAATTATAACCGATTCAGTGACCTCTGAGCTTTTGAAGGCAGAAGTAAGAATACTGGAGCTTTACTCTACGCAGGTTTTACCCCGGACAAGCGATTCCCTTTTCGGAAGATATAGATGGCTCCTTTTGCCGGGGAATTACACCCTGCAGATATTAAAGGATGGATATTATACTGAGACTATATCTGGGTTAAATGTAGGCTCTGGTTCCCCTACAGTGAAAGATGCATCTCTGGTTAAATTTAAAACAGGTGATGCTAACCTGGATCGAACTCTCAGCGTTTCAGATGTGGTATTTATAATCAACTATCTTTTCAAAGGAGGTCCAGCACCTTCCCCTCTTTATATTGCAGATGCCAACTGCGACACCAAGGTCTCCGTCTCTGATGCGGTTCACCTGATAAATTATCTTTTCAAAGGCGGCCCACCGCCAAGTTGTTAAAAAAAATTGTAGGGGCGTATTGCCATACACCCCTAAGGTTCGTAGCGTCCCGACTTCTGTCGGGACGTTTTTATTTATCAAAAAAGCGAGGCTAAAAGCCTTGCCCTACAATACTGGAAGGCTGAAGCCTTCCGCTACATTCTTGCCCTATTATTTCCCTGTATGCTGTCTACTACCTACTGTCTACTAATTAAGCGTCTATATTATATTTCTTAATCTTCTCGAATAAAGTAGTGTAATCTATCTTCAAAATATCAGCCGTCTTTCTCTTGTTACCCCTGGTCTGGGTCAGCACCCTTAAAATCATTGCCTTTTCAGCCTCTGCCTGAGCGAATTGTCCGACCTCTTTTAAGCCCGCTCCTTCTCTCAGCCTTATCTCTGAATTGGAGGGAAGCCTTATGGCTAAATGCTCTGGCAAGATTTTTTTCCCTTCGCACAGGATTATTGCCCTTTCAACGGTATTTTCTAACTCCCGGACGTTCCCGGGCCAAAGGTATTTATCCATAAGGTTTAAGGCATCCGTAGAAGGAGATTTTTTCTCTTTTTTCATCTCCAGGCAGTATTTTCTTATAAAAAAATCAGCTAACTCTGGAACGTCTTCTCTTCTTTCCCTTAAAGGCGGAATTGAAATCGGGAAGACTGATAGTCTGTAATAAAGGTCTTCTCTGAAAAGTTTTTTCTCTATGGCTTTTTTAAGATCAAAGTTGGAAGCGGCGATCACCCGAACATCCACGCTTATAGTTTTAGTCCCGCCCAAACGCTCAAATCTTTTCTCCTGAAGGACCCTGAGTATCTTAGCCTGAAGAGCAATGTCTAAGTCCCCTATTTCATCTAAGAAGATAGTTCCTTTTTCAGCGATTTCGAATTTACCCATTTTGCGGACAACCGCGCCGGTATAGGCACCCTTTTCCGAGCCGAAAAGCTCATTTTCAAGGAGTTCCCTTGGTATAGCGGCACAGTTAATGGCCACATAAGGTCCATTTCCCCGCGGACTCAGGCTGTGGATGGCTCTGGCAAAAAGCTCTTTACCGGTACCGCTTTCACCCAGGAGGAGCACAGTTGTATCACTGGGAGCGACTTTTTTCACCAGTCGGGTAACTTCCTTCATCTTCTCTGATTTTCCTATTATCTCGGTGAACCCTAAGCTTTGGGCCAGCTCCTCTCTCAGAAGGACATTCTCTGCAAGTAAGCGCCTGTTTTCAAGTGCTCTCTGGATTAAGACATTCAGGTGATCTACATCAAACGGTTTGGTCAGGAAATCAAAAGCGCCCTGTTTTATGGCTTGAACCGCAGTTTCAATCGTTCCATAAGCGGTCATCACGATTACCGAGATCTCCGGATCTAACTCCTTAAAGGAAGATAAGACTCTTAAGCCATCCATATTGGGAAGCTTTAAATCCGTTAAAACCAGGTCGAATCTTTTCTCTTTAGCTTTATCCAGACCCACTTCTCCATCCCTGGCAACATCCACCTCATACCCTTCAGACTCTAAGGTTTTGGCCAGCATCTGGCGCATACTCTCTTTATCATCTATCACTAAAATGGAGGGCATAAATTTACCTCTTTATCTTGAGTAAGTAAGAGAAGTAATAATCAAAAATTATCATATATATTATCGGAATAACTGAGATTCCTTGAAGGCAATTGCTGTATTAAAGATGCACAATTTGAGAGGTTTTGAGGGACAGCATTTGAGAATTTTCCCTGACAGCGTCAGGGAGAGTTCTTTGCTTGTCTTTGGTCTCCTGACCAAAGACATAATCTTCGTTGGTGTGGACACCAACGAAGAGCAATTTGTTTTTCCCTGTCTACCGTATGCTGTCTACTGACTACTCTTCTACTGCAGAATTAACTGACTGGTGCCATCCTCATTTTCCAGGACAGTTATCAGGTTTTCAACCGAATCTTTAATATCATCGATATGGGTGATCAAAAAAATCTGCCTGAATCGATTTTTCAGTTTTGCCAGTCCTTTGAGGATGTTTTCTTTGCGGGAATCATCCTGGCTACCGAAGATTTCATCCAGGATTATAAAGGAGAACTCCACCCCGCTGGATTCAGAGATCAAAAGGGATATCGCCAGGCGCAGACACAGATTTGCCAGGTCTTTCTCCCCTCCTGAAAAACGATCGATGGAGAATTTCTCCCCTTGGTCGTAAATGAATATTTCATATTCATCGTTCAACTCTAAATCCTCATATCTTCCATCAGTCAACTCTATAAAAAGTTCCTTGGCATAAGCAGAAAGAGCTGGTCTGATCCTGGAGATTAAGGCGGTTTTGAAACTCACTAAAACCTCATCTAATTTTTCTAAATAAAGCTTTTCTTCTCCTAAAGATTTAAGCTCCTCTCTTAGCTTCTGGTTTTCTTTGATCTCTTTTTTCGTTTTCTCCAGCTCCAAGGAAAGCAGCTCTCGCTGGTAGTAGAGGTCTTTTAAATTCAGCTCCAGTTGATGAACTTTTGACCTTCTTTCTTCAACCCCTTTTTCCAAACTTTTTAGCTCATTCTCTGAAAAGGAGATGAGTTCAAGCTTTCCTTTTAACGTTTTGATTTCGTCAGTTATCGTTCCCAGGTTCTGTTCTAATTGAGCCAGATTTTGTTTTAGCTGGGGAAGTTTCCCTTTTTCTTGATTTAGGGCCGCGTGCCTTTCTTTCAGCTTTTCTAATCTATCCAGATTTGACTTAAGTCTCAGATGATAATCTGGATCATAGCTGGATTCACCTAAGTTTTTCAGGTTCTCCTGGAGGAAAAGAAGATTGTTTTCTTTATCTTGTAGGCCTTTTTTCAAGGTTTCCTGCTCGCCTTTATCCTTGAGAAGTTTTTCAAACTCTTTTTGCAGGCATTCGAGCTTTTCCTGCAGGCTTGATTTCTCCTGCTTGAAGTCTTTTCCTCTTTTTTCTATTTCGTTTCGTTGAAGCAGAAATGAATCGACCTTCTTCTTTATCTTCTGAAGCTCAGAGTTAAGATGCTCCCTGATTTTTGGATAATCTGCTCCAAATGGCCTCAAGCAGCGGTCACATACCGAATCCGGGCCCAATTTTTCTATATTTTCGAGCTGGGACTGGACTTTAGTCTGTTCATCCTGGGCTACCTTGTAAGCAGATTGAATTACAATAAACTCAGACCTGGTTTTTTCAAGTCGCTCTTCAATTTCAAGAGATGTTTGCTTTAATCCCTCAATGACTTTGTTTTTCCCTTCTAAACCTGCCAGTTCCGGCTCCAAGACTTCAAGCCTTTTTATGTCCAAGTTTATGGTTTTAACAAGACTATCTATTTGAAGCTGGACGTTTTTCCTTTGCTCTGATTTCAGTTTTAATCCTTCATAAACCAGGAACTCTTCTTTAGTTCGCGGATAATCTTTGACCTCCATTTCCAGCTTTTCTAATTCAGAAGTCAGCCCCTCAAGAGTCTCTATCTCCTTGGTTGCCCTGGTCATCTGGGATTTAAACTCGGTCAGCAACGCCCCTTTTACCGAGAGTTCGCCTTGATACTTATTAAATGTTTCAGATTCCTCTTTTTTTCTCTTAAGCTCATTTTCAATCTGCTTAAGACTTTTTTCTTCGGTCAGAAGGTTCTTCTCCTCCTCGCTTGTTCTCTGCTGAAAATTTTTGACCTCGCTTTGCCATTGTTCTTTCTTACTGTTTAACTCGTTTATATCTTTCAAGTGAGTCTCGCCGACTTCAGCTTTCAGCTCGATCTCCCTCGCATCCGTGCGCAGACTTTTCAGAGCAGTGTCGATCCTCTCAATTCCCAGCATCCGGGCTAAAACCTCTTTGCGCTTGTAAGGTGGAAGATCGGATAAAACGTTGAGCTCTTTCTGCGGGGCGTAAAAAGAGGTAATGAATGCACGATAATCCATATCCAGAGTTTTCTCTATAAAATCGTTTACCGGGGTTACTCCTCTTGCCATCACCTTGCCGTTGATCAGAACTGAGGCATCCGCTTGCATAGAATTACCTCTTAACTCCCTGACCACCTGATAATTTTCGCCCTGCAGCTCAAAATCCAGTATGACCCGGCTTACCTCTTGAGGCTTTGCTGTCAACCTTTTTATTTCTTCCTTTCCGGTTCGGGCAGCTTCATTTCCATACAAAGCCCAGGCTATGGCTTCCATTAAAGTAGATTTACCTGCGCCATTATTCCCTATAATTCCCACGACACCATCCGGGAACTCGGTCTGGGCGAATTTAAAGCGTCTATAATTTTCTAACTGAATCGACTGTAAATACATAATAGTCTACTGGCTAAAGGCTACAGTCTAAAGCCTGAAGATTTCAAGCCTTTAGACTTTTGACTTTAGCCTTATTATTCTTCTTCCTCTCTTTTTTCAGATAAATATCTCAAACCTAATTCCTGTAATTTTTCTTTTTTCAAATCTTCGATAACGTACTCTTTGAGATATTGACTGAACTCCTCAGCTAATTTGCCGATGCTGGTCTTGGCGGTAAAATCTTTTTCTTTTTCCTCTTTTTTCTCAAATCTCAAGTCAAAGTAAAGCGCATTAGCCTTAAGCTCAGATAGTCTTCTGAAGTTTAAAGAGTTGTATACGTGAACCGGAATTTGAGTTACCTTCAGCCGAACTATCTTATCCTTGATATCATTTTCTCGAATCAGGTCCTCTATCTCCTGCAATGTCTCATCCTGATTCTTACCTTCCGCATTTATCTGAGGCAGCTCAATCATCGGACGGGTTGGAGCGATGTGAAATTTGATTTCTTTTGTGGAGAGGTTGACCTCAACGAACCCCTTTTCCTGCCCTAATTCAGCCATGGATACTCTTTCAGTTGAGCCGGCATAGAAAACATTCTCTTCCACTTGGGTATAGCGATGGTAATGACCCAAGGCAACATAATCAAACCCTTTTTTAAAAAGGGACGAGGGAACCTCTAATTCAGAAAGCTCTCCCATAGAGAATTCCTTTATGCCTGAGACCACACCGTGCAAGGTCAAAACATTAAAGCGTGCTTCCATATCGATTTCCACTTTTTCCAGCTCCGATTGAAAAGTAGCCGCTGAAAGACAATGAGGGATGGCATGCACAGCTAAGTCCCCTATCCTGATCATCTCGTATCTATCTTGATAAGCCAGAGAGAGTCCAGGGAAAATTTCAAAAAAAGAGAAGATCGAACCTAGGCCTCTCTGCTTGGGAGTATCATGATTCCCTGAGATGATAATTACCGGAATGTTGACGGATGTCAGCCGCAGGAGCTGCCTGATGGCAATATTTATTATCCGATTCGTAGGCCTGACAGAGTGAAAAAGGTCACCAGAATGGATTACTATATCTGGCTTTATTTGTATTATCTGGTCTATAGCCCGGATGAAAGCATCGCAGATATCCTCTTCTCTCTGGTTTATTCCAGAAGTCGAGATCTTTCTGCTTAGACCTCCTGCTCCGAGATGAGTGTCTGAAATGTGAACCAATCTCATATTTATTTTACTCCAGAAGTTACCAGACCAATAATAATAACTAAAAAATTTAATTACAAGAAAAATAAAGTGGTTAAAAAGATGGGTTAGAGGGGATCTTAAATTAAGTTTTAAATACTTACTTCAGCGGTTTTTAGATTTGAAACTTTTGCAGACTCAGGTTTTATCTCTGGTTCAGTTAAGGAAAGAAAGATAGAGAAAATCGTTCCTTTTCCAGGTTCACTTTCAACCTCGATCTTACCTTTATGTAAGTCGATTATTTTCTTCACCAGACTCAGTCCCAAACCTATCCCTTTTTCCTTTGAAGTAAAGAAAGGCTTGAAGATTTTTCCCAGGTTCTCACTGATGATTCCACAGCCGTTATCCTCGATAATCAATTCAGCTAATGGTTCTTTATCATCCTGAGATCTCTTGAGTTTTATTTTAATCTCTCCATTATCCGAAACTGCCTCAATTGAATTCAGGATTAAGTTTTGAAAAGCCTGTCTTAACAGGAGCGGATCGCCGTGCAGCAGGGGCATTTCCCCTTCGACTTTTAAAGAAAATTTAACCTCAGGCTTCTTCTCCTGAGCTATTTTAATACAATCCCGTATTAACTCCAGCAGGTCGAATTTAACCCATTTCACCTCCAACGGCTTGGCAAAGTCTAAAAATCTCTTAAGAAGATTTTCCAGAGTCAAAGATTCTGTCATTATGCTTTCCACCACAGGATAGGCGGCACTTCCCTCCTTGATTCCTTTTTTCAGCATTTTACAATACCCCAAAAGCGCGCCCATCGAATTTCTCAGCTCATGCGCCAGGCCTGCCGAGATCTCGCCAATTGAAGCCATCTTCTGCTGCTGGACTATCTTCTGCTGAATCTTCTTAAGCTCCGTCAGGTCAGTCAAAACCAGGACCAGACCAAGGATATTCTCATTTTCATCCCGTAAAAGTCCACCGTTGGCAAGTAAAAACCTGGTTGGCTGCCTTTTCCCTTCTATCTCTATCTCTATCTCCGTTTCAGCAGATAGATTTTTCTTAATCACCAATCCCTCTAACATATTGCAGAGAGCGTGATTCTTAGCTAATGCCTGTTTGTAATGCTGGTTGTAATTCAGACCGAAATCCGGTCCTAAGAGTTTTTGGGCTGACTGGTTAAATCCGCTTATCTTTC
Organism: Candidatus Zixiibacteriota bacterium; assembly: GCA_030692925.1. Lineage (GTDB taxonomy): Bacteria > Zixibacteria > MSB-5A5 > MSB-5A5 > RBG-16-43-9 > RBG-16-43-9. The sequence continues at coordinate 20,630 of JAUYBY010000001.1, forward strand.
CCTGGTTATCACAGATTATCACTCCGTTATTTATGCTCCTGAGTATATATTCATTGTATCTCTCTAGATTTCTGGCTTTATTGTCAGTCTGAACATAAAGCTCCTGCAGTTTCCTTTCCTTTTCCTTTAGCTCCGTTATAACCTTCTGGAAAACTTCAACCACTGACTCGATATCTTCCTTTTTGCCTGAGGGAGAGAAGATTTTCTCCTCTTCTGCTTTTCTTTTCATCCGCTGATAAGGGGAGAAGATATTTCGCAAAAGGAGTAAAGCCATAAATACCACCCCTAAAATTCCTAATCCTCTGACCCAGCCTTCATACCTGGAAATACGCTCCATCCATTCCAGCCTGGAAACCTCTTTCTCAACCCTGCAGAAAAGAGTTGCCTGAGACTTATAATCTGTAAAGGTGTAAAAATAGCTCTGGTAAAATCTTTTTTGAGGACCCGGATATATCTCGGAGAAAAAGTTTTTGCCAGAAGTAAGCTTGTTCTTAAAAAGATTAAGCGAAGAATCAGCAGGCTGGAGCCTGCCTATATCTGTTTTATCATCTGAGGAAAAGAGAAGATCTCCATGCTGATTTAAAATATCGACCCTTTTAAGCCCCCAGAGAGAGAGTAAGCTTTTGATTTTGGCAATGGTTTTAGGATTGCCCGGTTCATTCTGCCAGAGTTGACTGGTGGAGTAGGCTCCTCCCTTAAGATTTTGTTGAGATTCTTCATTCCACCCTTTTTTGGAAAGATTTAATAGATAAACGATCTCAAAATTGATCAGAAGAAAAAAAAGGATGAAAAGCAAGATAGAGAGTCTGATCTCGGTTTGGTAGCTGAACTTGAAAAATTGTTTCATAACTTTATTTTTGTCCAATAAAGACATATCTTTTATCGGCATATGAAAATAAACGATTTAGCCAAAGAGAGCAGATGAGCAGGCAAGTCTTCAAATATGAAAAAATAGATTGAGGTATAGTTCCACCAGCCGGTTACCAAAGAAGATGCAAATTGCGGTTGCTATCGCTAAAAAGGGTCCGAAAGGAATTAGTCTGTTTTCTCTTAATCTGGGGGATAAGATGAGAAAAATAATGCCAACCAGAGCACCCAAGAGAGATGCCAAGAAGAAAACTAGTAGAATCTTTTGCCAGCCCAGAAAGGCTCCTAACATTGCTGCTAACTTAATATCTCCTCCTCCCATACTCTCCTTTTTGAAGATTTTATCTCCTGCTAAAGCAACCAAGTAGAAAAGTCCCCCTCCGGAGATAATCCCCATTAACGAGTCAAGAAATGAAGGGGATTTGGACAAGAGTGAAAAGACAAGTCCAACTACGATGCCCGGCAGGGTTATGACATCCGGAATAAGCTGATATTTTAAATCTATGAAAAAAATTACCATCAGGCTGGTAAATAAAAATAATTTCGAGGCAAACTCCCAGCCCAGCCCGTACCACAGATACAAAGAGACAAAGATTGAACCGCTCAATAGCTCAACCGCAGGGTAGATTATGGAAATCTGCTCTTTGCAAAATCTGCATTTTCCTCCCAAGAGGATGTAACTTAATATAGGTATATTATCATAAGCCCTGATCTTGTTTCCGCATTTTGGACAGTGAGAAGGCGGAAAGATGATGGACTTCTTTAAAGGTAGGCGGTAAATACAAACGTTCAAAAAGCTGCCTACTGCAAGTCCGAAAATGAAAACAAATGCTCCGATAAGTAGATTCATACCTTTATCTTACTTATCGGAAATAAAAATAATTTATCTACTTTTTAAAGTTATCCTATGAGCCTTTTAATCTGCTGACAGATATAAAGAACGTCTTCCTTGCTCATTCTGGGATGCAGGGGCAGGCTCACTTCCCTTTTGCCGATCTCTTCGCTGAAAGGCAGGTTTCCGGGTTTCTGGGGGTAATTCTTACGATAATAGGAGAATTTATGAACTGGCAGATAATGTATGCTGGTCTGCACTCCTTTCTGCCTTAGTTTTTGCATAAAATTTTTCCGGTCGATTTTTTTGTTCAGAAGGATAGCGAAAAGATGATGGCTCGAATCTCTGGGATGGTTCTTAAAAGGGATTAAAATCTGCTCTACTCCGCTTAAATTATCAATATATATTTTAGAAAGAGCCTTTCTTTTTCGATTATTCGAGATTAACTTTTTTAACTGTTCCAATCCCAAAACCGCACCGATTTCGGTCATCCGGTAATTATATCCTAAGTCAACAATATCATAGTCAAAAGCAACTGCCTTGAATCTTTCCCAGGTCGGGGTGGTCATTCCGTGAGACCTCATAAGTCTTATCCTCTTTGCCAATTTCTCATTATCTGTTACCGCCATTCCACCCTCACCAGTAGCTAAGTTTTTATTGGAGAAAAAACTGAAGCAGCCGATCTCCCCTAAAGCTCCTGCCATTTTTGAACCAGATTTAGTGCCAATGGAATGGGCTGAATCTTCTATTACGAAAAGGTCATATTTTCTTGCCAGTCTGGTTATTTTGTCCATATCCGCCAGAAAACCGCCGTAATGCACCACAATTATACCTCTGGTCTTCGAGCTAATTTTCTTCTCCAACTCAGTCACCGAGATATTGAAATCGTTCAAACTGGTGGAATCAACAAAGACCGGTTTTGCACCGCAATACAGGACTGCATTGACACTGGCAACAAAAGTAATTGAAGGAACTAAGACTTCATCCCCTGCTTTAAGGTCCAAAGATTTTAAAGCTAAATGCAAAGCTGCAGTTCCACTGGAAAGAGCAACTGCATATTTTGCTTTTACAAATCTCGCAAATTTGCTCTCAAATTCCTCCACCTTTTTCCCCATAGTGAGCCATCTTCTCTTCAGGACACTAGTGACTGCCGAGATCTCCTGTTTATTGTAATCCAGATCAAATAGGGGGATTTTCCACTTCATCTTTTTTGTCAAGTGATTTGAAAGTGTTTTTTGGAGCAATATCTAAAAAATCTTTGCTTTTATCTTTTCAAATTCCTCTACTGCTCTTTTGTAATCCTCGTGCCGACCGATATCCAGCCAGAAATCAGAGGAGGGATAGACCAAGACCTTCTCCCCTTTTTTGAGAAGAAGATTCATCAGCTCCGGGAAATCGAATTTCTTATTCCTGGGAATAAAGCTCAAAATCTCCGGCTCAAAAATGTAGATACCCATACTCACCTGATATGGCAATCTGGGTTTTTCCCGGTATTTAGTCAGTTCATAATTTCTATCATATTCCAGAACCCCGTAATCGGTTTCGATTTCTCTCTTCTGCACTGCTATGGTGGCCATCGGTTTTTTGGAGAGATGGTAACTGATAAGCTTTCTATAATCTAAGGTAGTCAGAAGATCACCGTTCATCACCATAAAGGTTTTCTTAAGTCCGGGAATCAGACTCAAAGGTCCCATAGTACCGAGGGGCTTTTCTTCCAGGCTATAAGTCATCTTCACTCCGAATTTTCCTCCGTCACCAAAAAAGGACTGAATCAGATTTCCCAGATAACCCACTGCCAGAGTGATATCCTTCAATTGATATTTTTTGAGCTGTTTTACGATAATCTCAAGGATAGGCAGATTACCAACAGGCATCAAAGGCTTGGGCAGGACAATGGTATAAGGATTAAGTCTTCTCCCTTCACCTCCAGCCAGAATTATTACTTTTTCTATCGATTTAGATTTGGACATTTTCAAATATTGTAGATTTCTTTTTTATATCTCCAGGAGTTTTCTTTCATCCACTCGATGGTGTTCTCAATCCCTCTCTCCAGTTCGGTCTCTGGTTTCCACCTGAAGAGCTTTTTTGCTTTGGAAGTATCCGCTACCAGCCTCTCGACTTCGCTCTTCTGTGGTCTAACCCTTTTTTTATCCGATTTTGCCTTTAAGTCTTTATTTAATTTTCTACCGATTAAATCTATCAGGTTAGATATTAGAACCTCTTTGCTTGTACCCAGATTGACTATTTCACCGGTTGTCTTGTCTGATTGAGCAAATAAAATAAAACCGCGGACTGCATCTTCGACATAAGTCAGATCTCGGGTTGGAAAGACTGAACCCAGTTTGAGCCTGCTTCCCTCTAATCCCTGAATTATCATATTCGGTATCACTGCTCTGGCAGACTGCCTTGGTCCGTAGATATTAAACGGACGAATGATGCCTACGGGTAAGCTAAAGGAGCGGTAAAAACTCAAGGCTAATTGATCGGCGCTGACTTTGCTGGCGGCATAAGGAGATTGCGGGTTTAAAGGGTGCTTTTCATCCATAGGTATATATTTAGCGGTTCCGTAAACTTCGGAGGTGGAAGTATGGACAAACTTATCTATATTTGAATCTAAGGCAGCCAGAAGAAGATTCAGACTCCCTAATATATTGGTCTCGATCACGTCTCTGGGATTCACATAAGAATAAGGTATCCCTATCAAAGCCGCAAGGTGAAAAACTACAGCCTGATCTTTTATCATCCACTTTAGAGCTTCTCCATCCCTTATGTCACCAGTTACAACTTCAACTTCCTTCAAAATATTCTTGTCCAGGTCCTCGAGCATACCCCAATCGTTTCTGGAATTATAATGCACTAAAGCTCTAACTCTGGAACCAGCTTTAACCAACGCCTCAGCTAAATGGCTTCCCACAAAACCACCCGCTCCAGTGATAAATACTTTTTTCCCTTTTAAATTCATCTTTAGTCCACTAAGAATCCCCAAATTCTCATAAGTTTAATAAGTTTTAGAGAAGATATAATAATAGATTCTTTTTTTCAAGAGAAATGTTAAAGATTTGAATGTGAGGGTAAATTAATTAAGTGAAGCTTTTACAGAGCTAAGCTGTTAGCATCATTAACGGTGCAGCTCAGATCACCGGTATCATTGATAATCCAGGTGTCTATATCCGGATCGTCATCTAAATTTGCAGTGGCAGTTGCAGTAAAGGTATTCGCCGCCGCAGTTATTACGTATGTATACCTGGCTGTAACCATTACATCTACTCCCAGAACCGGAATAGAACTGCCAGCCGAGGCTGAGGCTCCATTGCAGCAGTAATTGTTATACTCCTGCCGGTAAGCATGCTGCATAGCATATATTTGTTTCAGAATTTGCTTGGCTTCGGATTGTTTGGATTTGGTAGTGGCTTGCATAAATTTGGGAATAGCTAAAGCTGATAAGATAGCTATAATGACTACCACAATCATCAGCTCGATCAGGGTAAATCCCTTTTCTTTTCTTCTGCGAGCCATTTTTGTCCTCTTTTGAGTCTTATTGCAGTTAGCCCAGTCCGCCTGAGGCGGACCGGGCTAACTCAGTCTTGCTGCCCCGCGCCAGTTAGCTTGTGGCATCATTAATGGTACAGGTAAGCGTACCAACCTGAGTAATTGTCCAGGTGTCAACAGTAGCGTCATCGTCCAGGTTACCAGCAGCAGTTGCAGTAAAAGTAATTGCATCCGCAACTATGGTATAAGTATATCTGGCTCCAGCCGAAATATCGATTCCCAGGACCGGGATAGAACCACCAGCCGTTGCTGAAGCTCCATTGCAGCAGTAAGCATCATACTCTTGCCGATAAGCATGCTGCATTACATATGCCTGCTTCAGGATCATCTTCGCCTCAGACTGTTTGGACTTGGTAGTGGCTCGCATGAACCTCGGAATAGCCAGCGCGGCTAAAATCCCGATAATGACTACCACGATCATTAACTCGATCAGGGTGAAACCCTTTTGCCCTTTTCTCTTGCTCAGCATCTCTTTCCACCTCCTCTCCTTCTGTTAAGGTTAATGGTTTAGTTTCTTTAACTCATTTCTCACTTTTGCTCTTACTTTTAAAGCAAAGATTGTGCCGTGTGGATACAATTTTTAATAAGTCATTCAGTCCAATGATATTAATTGTCATAGGCAAAGCCTGCAATCACTTTTTATTTTCAAAAAAGCGACGCATTTCGCTTAATTCCTTGCGAAATGCAAGTCACCTCAGTGTTCAATTTTTCGCCAGTTGGATTCTATTTTTTAATGTTTCCACCCTTACTTGAAGTTCAGGATTCAAAGGATCCAATTCTAAGGCTGAAGAAAAATTCCTTAAAGCGTCTTTAAACATCCCCCTTTGTTCATAGTAAAGCCCCCAGCGATAGGTGATATACACGAACATTCTTAAGGCGTCTACATCTCTCTGAAATATTTTGTCCTCCCTTTGTGAATAGAAACTGTTCTCAAAGTCCCTCTGGTTTTTCAAAAGCTCCGGCGAAAGCTTAGTCGAAATCCTCTTGGCGAATCTAAAAAGGTGCCCTGCGGGAGTTAGAAAATTGACCAGCTCCGAATCCCTTTCAGTATATTCCATATATACCGGAAAATTTCGACTTAGCCCCTTAGTCATCAAGCTCAAAAACATGTCCTCTCCCATTAAACCTGAAGGGAGATCAGAGAAAAGCTCAGGGTAGTTTCTCCTCTCCTGCTGGCAGTTCCATTCCGCTCGCAATAGACCACGGTCTAAAACTGCTATATCCTTCCTATACCCTTCACCATATCGTAGAGCAGAAAGGATAAAATAGAGATTTGGATTATCGATGATGACTATTGCATCTCGGTTTAATTGAGAAAGAACCGACTTTCCGTACCTGTAAGCTAAATCATTTTTTGACAAGTCAGCCAGCCGGTAAAAAGTCAAAAAAGGCAAAAGAGAGATTGAAAAAAAGAAGATAGAGAATACTATTTTCAGGCTTTTATTGAAACCGGAACTGAAATTACTTCTGACAATCCATTCATTGATGCTCTTCAGTAGAAATAAAATCCCCACTCCAAACATAGTGGCGAAAGAGAAAATTACGGGGAGTATATATCCCTGAAAATCAAGGCTGGTGGAGATGAATTCTGAAGGGAGAACTATTATAGTGGCTGAATTTCCCAGTATCAGGAGCAGAAAGAAAATAAAGAGTTTAAAATGTTTTCTTAGCAAGAAGAAAAAGCCTGTCAAACTGAAAAGAAAAGGTAAGAAGGTAAATTGTGAATAAATCATTATCCAGGCATCTTTAATTCTTTCCATCAGCGTATAATCCAGAGTAAGTCCGATTTGCTTTACAGATTTCAAAGCCAATGCGGCTGTGACTACCTTTTCCAGACTGGCCGGATTTCCCCAATTTAAGGCTGGACTGTTAATCGCCCTGAACGGAAGATAAAGATAGATACTACAGCCTAAAAGAAAGAAAATAAGAAAAGCTCCCAGGTTTTTTGGTTTGAGAAAATCGGATGAATCATAACTAACAAAAAGATAGATGAAGGCTGGAAGCGTTGAAAGCAGGGTGACATTGTGATTTCCCATGCCCAGACCGAAGATGAAGAAGAACAGATAAAGCCAGCGAAGATTTTTCGGACGATTTTTTTCTCCCGCAAGATGGTTTAACCCGCAATAAAATAAAAGGATAAAGACTAAGCCATTTAGAGAATAGACCTCTGCTCTTATTCCCTGAATCCAGAAAGCAAAGTTCAATCCAGCGACGAAGAGGGTCATAATCAGGACGATATAAAATATTTTTGTATCGCCCGTAAGTTCTGAAAAGAAAGTCCGGAATAGTTTTAAAAGAAGAAAAACAAATAACGACAGGCTGAGAGCCGCAAATACTCCGGAGAGAAAATTCAGTTTAAAGGATAAAGAAAAAAATGGCAAAAAGGAGAATAACTTGCCCAGCAAAATATATAGAGGAAAGCTGGGAGGATGCGGAATACCCAGAGTGGCTACTGCTGTGACAAACTCCGCACTATCCCACCAGAATACCGTGGGGCAGCAGGTTCTCCAGTATATCAAAAGAAAAAATGCGAATATAAGGACTCCTAATAACCAGGAATTCCATTTAAAGCCAGTATCGGATGAGACCTTAGTTCCAGGCTTGATTCCGCGTGGTGACTTTATGTTCGTGTTCGCAGGACTTGTCGCTTTTCCCGAAACCGGCATTCTCGTTCGTACGGGTCCGGACTGGACACGATTTAGATTTTTAGTTCTCTCCGAGATTCTTCTCATTTCTCTTTGAGATTGTATCTCTCTATTTTGCGGTAAAGGGTTGAGGCATCTATCCCCAGTATCTGGGAGGCTTTTGTTTTCTGCCAGCTGGTCTGGCTCAAAACCCAGAAGATATAAGCTTTTTCTATCGACTCTAAGGTAGGTAGTTCTGGCTGAGAGGAATGGACCAGTCCCACTGGTTTATTTTCCACAATATTCTGCGGGAGGGAATTCAAATCGATCGTTTTTTCCGAGGAAAGTATCACTGCCCTTTCTATGGTGTTCTCAAGCTCCCTGACGTTTCCGGGCCAGGAATAGCTGGTCAAGATCTCCATGGTCTCTGGAGTAATTTCCTTCTCTTCAATCACTAATTTATCACAATATTTCTTTATGAAAAATTTGGTTAGAAGTTCGGTATCCCCTTTCCTTTCCCTTAAGGGCGGTATGCAGATAGGAATGACGTTCAGGCGGTAATACAGGTCTGATCTGAAGTTTCCCAATTTGACTTCTTCCTCCAAATTGGCATTGGTGGCTGTTATGAGCCTTACGTCTACATCGATTGGTTTGGTACCGCCGACCGGCGTGAACTGTCTTTCCTCCAGAACCCTTAAAAGCTTTGCCTGGATAGCCGGGGAGGTTACCCCGATTTCATCCATGAAGAAAATCCCATCGTCTGCCACTTTAAACAGACCGTCTTTATCCCTTATTGCACCGGTAAAGGAACCTTTTACATGCCCGAAAAGCTCGCTCTCTAAAAGAGCCTCTGGCAGTGTGGCGCAATTGATAGTGACAAATGGCTTCCCTGCCCTGCTGCTAAGCTGATGGATAGCCTTTGCCACTAGCTCTTTACCTGTTCCGCTTTCACCTCTGATTAAGACTGTACTGTCTGTATCTGCAATTCTTTCGACCAGTTTCTTCAGTTGAAACATCTCCGGAGAATTGCCGATCAGACTTTGCAGCCCGTATTCTTTTTTGAGTTGTCTTTTTAAATTGACATTTTCCTCAGCGATCTTCTTCTGGGTTAAAGATTTCTTAATGGCTATCTTTATCTCATCTACTTTAAAGGGTTTGGTGATATAGTCAAACGCTCCCTTTTTCAAAGCTTCAATGGCTGAGTCCACTGAAGCGTATGCAGTCATAACGATGAAATTGATATCCGGATGAATAGATTTAGCTCTGGACAGAAGCTCCAGACCGTTCATCTCCGGCATCATAAGATCCGCGATCACCAGATCATAATCCTTGTTTTTCATATCCTCCAGAGCTTCTTTGCTGCTTACAGTGGAGGTAACGTCATACCCTTCTTTCTGCAGCATTATCTGCATGAACCGACACATACTCTCTTCATCATCAATTACCATTATCTTGGCGTTTTCCATTCTTTCCCCTTAGATTATAAAAACCGCTATTCGCTCTTGGCTTTTCGCTTTTAGTTTTTGACTTTAGACTTTTACCTTCTGACTTTAGACTATCGCCTATAGCCTTTTTCAGCCTGTTTTTATAGTATCGGCAAATCAGGTCTTATCTTCATTTTTTGAAAAATAAAAAGGCAGCCTCGTATTTAACAAGACTGCCTGAAATCCCGGCTTTAATTATGAGCTTACTTCAATTCCAGAGCAAATTTTCCGATATTGTTTTCAATTTTGGTAGGATATCTGCCTGAGAAGCAGGCAACGCAGAAACTCTCTTTGGGTAAGGAGGGCATTGAGAGCATTCCCTCAATCGATAGATAACCCAGAGAATCCACGCCTAAATATCTTCTGATCTGTTCAACCGATTTGTTGGAGGCAATTAACTCTTTTTTAGTAGGCATATCGATCCCGTAAAAACAGGGGCTGGTAATGGGCGGAGAGCTTACCCTGAAGTGAACTTCCTTTGCCCCGGCATTTCTCAGCATCCAGACTAATTTTCTACTGGTGGTTCCACGGACAATAGAATCATCAACTATAACTATCCTTTTATCCTTTAAAACTCCTTTAACCGGATTATATTTGATTCTCGCATCCAGGTCCCTGATCTTCTGCTCCGGCTGAATAAAGGTCCTGCCTATATAATGGTTCCGGATCAACCCAACTTCGAATTTAATGCCTGATTGCTCGGAGTATCCAAGAGTATGCGTATTGCTTGAGTCCGGCACAGCGATAACTATATCCGCATCCGCTGGCTGCTC
>JAUYBY010000053.1 GCA_030692925.1 Candidatus Zixiibacteriota bacterium
GGAGTGTAAAGCTTCAGCTTTACCTTAATATAATGATAAACCTAAAGGTTTATACTCCATATCATTCGCATCGTCACGGACGATGCACTCCATAATTTATCTATCCTCCGATGAAGTTAAACTTGTTTATCTTCATCGCCGGAACATACATCAAAACTCCGTACTGGGGGCAGAGTTTTCTTTCTTTAGTCATCAGCTCCACGTTTGAGAAAGCTTCCAAAATGCTCTGGCCAATACGCATATTCTTAACTGCCGATTTTATCTTACCATTTTCTATCAAAAAAGTCCCGTCCCGGGTTGTGCCAGTGACCTGGGTCTTCATCGGGTTCATATAATTAATATACCAGAAATGGGTGATCAGGATTCCTTTGTCAGTTGAGGCTATCATCTCATCTAAAGTTGAATTTCCTGGAGAGATGATCATATTCTTAGGGTATGGACCAAAGATGTTATTGGGCTGTAAAGCATGCCCGGTTGATTCGGTTTTATTCTTGTTAGCATAATAGGAATTATAAACTACACCTTTACCGACCCCATTTTCAATTAAAACCACTTTCTTTTTGGTCACGCCCTCATAATCAAAAGGCATCCCGTTCATCACCGGGTCATAAGGGTCTTCAATTATGGTGATGTTATCACCCGTAATCTTCTCACCTATTTTCATAAAACTTCTGCCTTCGGAAAAGGTTTTCCCACCAAAACCCAGGAAAGCCAAGAATAAAAGGAAAGATGCCACCGCCGCTTCCTCAAGAATAACTGTGTATTCACCTGGTGGAAGCTCTACTTGATTCACAGATAACAAAGCTTTCTCCACTGCAATCTGGCTAAGCTTATCAGTATTTATGTCTTTTACCTCTCTGGAAAACCCTTGAGCCCAGCCGGACTGTTCATCCTTACTCACAGTCAGGGAGAAATTGGTTTTGGTCTCCTGAAAATATTGCCTTATCCCTGAGGAATTAACTACTGCTGTAACATCAGTCTCAGTTTGAAAAGCTCCTGCAGAAATTAAGTCATTTTTCTTACTTTTATCCACTGCAACCTTCACATTTTTGGCTCTATCGTCAGGAGAAAAATTATGGGTGTCACTATAAAAACCTTTTACCTGAGTAGCAGTGTTAGATTGTGGTAAAGATACAAAATCCGGGTCATCTTTTTGATTTTTTGCAATCTCAGTTGCATCCTTTACGACTTTTTTGATCCCATCTTCGTCAATTTTATTGGTAACCGCCACACCGAGTTTCTTGCCCAGAACCGCTCTTGCCATTACCGTATGGTCAGCTCTTCCCATATTCTGATGAATGACATTCTCCGCAAACCTGGTCAGATAAAAATCCTCTTCCAGAAGAAGCAATTCAATCTGGTCTGCATCTGAATATTTCAGACCCTTTTCCAATATCTCTAAGGCTTTTTCTTTTGAAAGCATAAAATTAACTTCCCACTTTCACATTCCTGAACCTGGCAGGGGAGGCTCCCTGTCCGGTGCGGGCGTTTTGTCCGGGCTGGCCCTTGCCACAATTGGGTGTTCCCCAGACTTTGAAATATTTTTCACTGCAGATGGCATCGCAGGAGTTCCAGAACTCAACTGTATTTCCTGAATAGGTTGGGTTTTTTATCATCTCGCCTAATTTTCCGTTTTTTATCTCCCAGCCGATCTGGCATCCCATCAGGAAATTCTCCCGGTTGTCATCTATGCTCCAGGAGGAGACCGTCTCCATATAAATCCCATCATCAATTTCTGAAATCAACTCCTCAAAATTCTTATTACCTGGCAAAAGGATCGTATTGGTCATCCGGATAATCGGGATATTCCCCCAGCCCTCAGCCCGCATAGAACCGTTGGATAAAGATTTGATAACCGGCGCTGTTTCCCTTGAGGTCAAGTATCCCACGAGTAGCCCATTCTTGATGAGGTCTTTTCTTTCGGCCTTGACGCCTTCGTCATCATAACCGAAGCTTCCCAGACCGCCGGGATAAGTTGGGTCTGTTACCACATTGACTATGTCTGAGCCGTATTTGAGTTTATTCAATTTATCCAGAGTCGCAAAGCTTGTTCCGGAGAAGTTTTTCTCTGCGCCCAAGACCCTGTCCAATTCTAATGGATGACCGATAGACTCGTGAATCTGCAATGAAAGCTGAGCACCATCTAAAACCAACACCTTTATCCCCGACGGACAATCTTTAGCTGAAAGCAGTGCTTTTGCCTGCTGGGCTATTTTTTCACAGTTTTCCTCAAGGTTTAACTCTTTGATCAATTCATAACCTTTTGATTCATATTGCCCATTTGAATCCGGGTAAGACCTTTTTCCCATCTCCCTTCTGGATTTCATAGCTGTTGCTTCTATGCCTGCTCCGCTCTGGATTAACATCTGCTCAATTTGAGAGCCTTCTGAGCTTGAAAAGAATCTGTTCTCTTTTCTGAAATCCATAAAGGCAGAAGCTGAGGTGATGCCATCTGTTTTCCTTAACAATTGATCTAAGGCTAAAAGGTAATCTAATTTTTCTTTGAGGGGGATGGTAAAAGGGTCTATCTGGACTGGATTTCTGTATGAATCTTTAGTCTTACTAAGAAGAGCTAAGACTAAATCGTTTTTCTTGAGCCTGGCTGAGGCTCTGGCAATTTTTACTGCAAGGTCAGCGGTTTTCTTAACGTTATTTTCATTCAGATCAGAAGAGGAGGCAAAGCCCCAGGCACCGTCTGCAATTACCCTGATACCGAAGCCAAAAGAGTTGTTTTTCTCGATCAGCTCTGCAGCGCCATTTTTTACCGAGATATTTTCATCCTCAGTGTCGACAATTCGTATGTCCGCATAAGATGCACCCCTGGATTTTGCGGAATTCAGGGCAATCTCTGAGGCTTTTTTAAAATCTATCATATGCTGTGAGGAATAAGGTAAATCGCCAGGGTTAAAATATAACCTAAGATGCCAAACCAGGCCAGGGTTTTGTCCGGTAAAAGGTTTTTAGTTTTGTCTTTCCTGAAAGCTGAGCCTTTTATGAGAATCAAAAAGATAATCCAGTAGAAAATCAGAATGGAGGTCTTGCTATCAGTTATATCCGTGAAAATTGGAAAACCTCCCCAGAACTCGCCAAAGGTCAAATTGGTCACCAAAATTCCCAGCGGCACACCGCCTATAAAGGAAAGAATCAAAGCCCACAAGCTGCTGACAGAAAGCTGTCTTAAAGAGTCCTTGCCCCACAATACTTCGAGAGAGGTGAACAGAACCAGGAATACAAAGAAAACAGATGCAAACATCAAAAGCACATGAGATCCTATGACATAATGGGGAACTTTGCCTTTAAATTTAACCAGAAAAGGAAGGTTCAAAAGCTCTGCTTTTTCAGGCAAGGTCAATATCTTTTTACCTTCGCTGTCAGACAAGGAGATGTAATAATATGCCCTTTTACCTTTTGGCTGGGAAGGAATAACTGCTGAAAACTGGTTAGCTTTTCCTTCGACTGGCTGCATTCTCAGACTGGTGTATTCACCTTCTCCTTTTCCAATCTTGTAAAAAAGGTTTAATGAATACTTATCCGCGGTTTCCGGAGTCGTTAGGGTGGCAATTATTTCTACTTCACCTGCTCCAACTTTTTCCGTTACAGTCGTATGGGATAGCTTTATCCCATCAGATGTCACTTCTGTAAGCTCTGGTACCCGGATAGATATGTGCCGGGCGATGCCAAGTAAAATAACGGTCAAAACGAAAGCTAAGACGTATTTGAAAAGCTTCATTCCTCCCTCCTTATTTTAAAACCTTTTCATTTTGTAATTTCTCTGTCTGTTCCTCTTTTTCCAGGGCTGCTATTAGCTCATCCAAGTCCCCGGACAGGACGTCCTCCAGGCGATGCAGGGTCAAGCCGATCCGGTGATCCGTTATCCGGTTCTGGGGGAAATTATAGGTCCTGATCTTCTCTGACCGGTCACCGGTTTTCACCATCGATTTCCTCTGCCGGGCTATTTTTTCCTCCTGCTCTGTCCGGGCTTTGTCCAAAAGACGTGCCCTTAAGACCTTTAAGGCTTTATTTTTATTTTTCAACTGCGATTTCTCATCCTGGCAGGTAACCACAGTGTTAGTGGGCAAATGAGTTATCCGCACTGCTGAATCCGTCGTATTTACCGACTGTCCTCCTGGACCTGAAGACCTGAACACGTCGATTTTCAGATCTTCCGGTTTTATCTCGATATCCACTTCCTCTGCTTCTGGTAAAACTGCGACTGAAGCGGCTGAGGTATGAATCCTGCCTGAGGCTTCGGTCTTTGGAACCCTCTGCACCCGGTGCACCCCGCTTTCGTATTTCAAATTCTTATAAACCTTATCTCCCTCCACTGAAAAGATTATCTCCTTAAATCCGCCTAAGCCGGTGGGGTTGGAACCTAAGATCTCTGTTCTCCACCCTTTTTTTTCCGAGTATTTTGCATACATCCTGTACAGGTCTGCGGCGAAAAGGGCTGCCTCCTCACCGCCGGTGCCCGCTCTTATCTCCACAATGGTATTCTTGGAATCGTTCGGGTCCTTTGGAATTAAAAGGAGTTTGAGTTTTTCCTCAAGCTTTTTCTTCTTCTCCTCCAACTCCTCTAATTCAGCCTTAGCTAACTCAACTAATTCCTTATCCTGTGACCCGGACTTGATCTTCTCGTCCTCCTCTACTTGTTTCAAGACCTGCTTTAATAGGGAATAAAGCTCGACTATCTCTGTAAGCTCTGCCTGCTCTTTGGCGACTTTCTTGTATCTGTTCTGGTCCTGGAGAACTTGAGGATCAGACAGAAGTAGAGTAAGCTCCCGGTATCTTTCCTGGACTTTTTCTAAAATCTCTATCATATTTTTTCGATAATCCTCTTATCCGGGTCAACAGACGGATCCGGGTTTCCTAAGGCACTTTCCAGGGCGACTATAGCCACTTCAAGTTGGGATTCATCCGGCTCCTGGGTGGTTATCTTCTGCAGCCAAATGCCAGGTGCTGAGAGTATCCGGGTGATTTTATTCTCCCTGGTTTTTCCGGAAAGCTTCAGAAGCTCATAGGAACCACCTGCTACCAGGGGTAAGAGTGAAAAGTGAAGCAGGAATCTTTTAAGAAGAGGAGGGTAGGTTCCGGCAACGAGAGTATACACGGTATCCGAAACCGAGTAGATGAATATGGCAAAGATTGCCACAATTAAGATAAAACTGGTCCCACAGCGCGGGTGCTTGGTGCTGAACTTTTTGACCTTTTCGTAAGTTAAATCCTCTCCTGCTTCATAAGCATAAATAGATTTATGCTCTGCCCCGTGATATTCAAAGATCCTTTTAAAATCCTTAAACCGTGAGATTGCCCAGACGTAGATTAAAAACATAGTGACCCTTATACCTCCAGCCACCAGATTAAAAGCTAAAGCCTCCGTTTTTATCTTCAAAAGGCTGGAGAAAAATAGAGGTAAAAAGAAAAAGATCAAAATCCCTAATCCCAAAGCCAAAATCACAGCTAAACCCAGCATCAAACCCCTTGATCCCCGTCCCTTTTTACCCTTTCTGCTCTTGCCCTCTTTCTCTTCGATCTCCTCGACTGCTACATCTGCGGAAAAATTCAGGCTTTTTATACCTATAATCAGCATCTCCACAAAGGAGACCATACCTCTCAGGATCGGGATATTCAAAATCTTATGTCTTTTGGAAAGAGGGACGTAATCCTCGTTCTTGACCACGATCTGGCCGCTCTGCTTTCTGACAGCAGTGGAGACCCTTTTGGAGGACCTCATCATCACCCCCTCGATCACTGCCTGCCCGCCGATATTTTTTTCTTTTTCTGCTACTTTAGTCATTAAGTTATGCGTTACTGGAGTGTAAAGCCTCAAGGTCTTGAGACTTTAGCTTTACCTATTTCCAGTACTTTTTCCGTCGGGTCAGGGGACCCGACGGTCACATAATTTATTTCTGGCAAACCTATCCGCAAAGTGGATCCGTAGGAAAGGTTCGCACTCCAAAGACCTTTCGTAGGGCGGGCACCTTTGCCCGCCGAGTTTCGGTTTTATCACCCAAATAAAAAAGATTTACTGCTTTTTACGCACAAGCGAAGAAAAGCAGTAAATCCTCATGTAAAAAGCTACTTACCCTCAGTTTTTTCTTGCTTCTTTTCTTCTTTCTGGTATCTCTTCCTGAAACGCTCCACTCTTCCGGCAGTATCCACTAACTTCTGCTTTCCGGTAAAAAAGGGATGGCAATGTGAGCAGATTTCCACATGGATATCCTTGGCTGTGGAACGGGTATGGATGACATTCCCGCAGGCACAGGTGATGGTGGTCTCATAATACTTGGGATGAATCTTCTCTTTCAAAACTTTCTCCTCCTTTATCTGGTAGCCGCAGACCTTAGTCTGTGTTATATCTTACGTCTAAATTTTCGGTTAATATAATACGGAAATTAAAAAAAACAAGATAAATCTGAAATGGAAGTCGGAAAACGGAAGATGACCTCACCCCAGTCCCCTCCTAAAGAAGGAGAGGGGATAAAGAGGAGGTTCGGTATGGAGCACTTTGTCCCTGCAGACAAAAAGAGCTGGTGATTGCCCTACGGGCATTTTTAACTCATCCCCTAACCCCTTCTCTTACGAAGAGAAGGGGAATACAAGTCCCTCTCTTTTTAAGAGAGGGACTTAGGGTGAGTTATTTAATCGCCCGTAGGGCGGCTACCTGAATTTCGTGCCTTTCGGAAAAAAATAAGGGTGGAGTCAAGCTCCACCCCTACGCGGATGATTGAGCAGCTTAAACGGATGCTCGAAGCGGATTTATCAGCCTCAAGGTCAAATTCGACTTAATCAAATTAATCAGCTGTGAGGTTTCGTAAGGACAGAACAATGTTCTGTTCCTACAAAAAAAGGCGACCCGAAGGGTCGCCTTTTTCCCTGTCTACTGTCTACTACCTACTGCCTACTTTTTAATCTTTTCAGCCTTTCCCTCGCATCTGCAACTTCCGGTATCCCCAGGTCAGCATTTTTCCAGATATCTAAAAACTCCTCATATTTCTCAATCGCCTTTTTATTCCAGCCCGATTTGTCATAAGCCAATCCCAAAAGATAATATGCTTTCACTGCCCGAATTGCATTGAATGCCTGGTCATCATTATATACTGAAATTATCTTCTCCAGCTCAGCCACCGCCTCTCCCAATTTGCCCGACTCCAGGTAAGCGTTAGCAAGCAAAAATCCCGAATAAATGCCTGGGTGCGCTTTAACTAATTTCTCAAAATTAGCCACTGACGCCTCCAGGTTACCTTTTGATAACTCAATACATCCAACAGCATACCAGTAATCCCATATATAGGTCTTATCTTTTTCCTCACTATATTTCTTCAAAGCGTCCGCCACCTCTTGAGCTTTTTTAAAATCACCTTTCTCCGCCAAAAGCAGGACATAATAATTCGGCATGAAAAGGATATTATCCGGATCATGCTTGAGATTAATTTCAATGCATTTTTCAAATTCCTTCATAGCCAGATTCAGATCTTTCTCCCTATAGATAACTGCCTTGAGGAAACGTTTATATACATTCTGCCATTCTTCAATCTTCTCCATTCTATCTGCGGTAATTCCGTCATCCAAAACCTTAAGGGCTTCTTCGAATTTTCCTTGATAAAGAGGAATATAGGCCAAATAAAATCTTCCCGCTGACCGAGTATCTTTGTCCGTGCTGGAACAAAGTTCCTTATAACAGCTTTCAGCTTTGGCATACTCTCTTTTGAAAAGATACATATTACCCAATTTCCTAATTGAGTAATTAGGTTTGATTTCCCCAGCTCTCTTGAAAGATTCAATTGCCTGGTCCAACTTTCCATTGTAGGCATACAGATCTCCTCTTGAATCATAGGGATTGGCTTCATTCGGTGCCAAGTCTATATACTTATTTATAGCCCAGATAGATTTATCAAAATCCCCGATTTCATTGTAAGCATAAGCGAGATAGTTATATGCTTCCTTGAAGAGAGGATCTATCTCAAGAATCTTTATATACTGAAGAATAGCCTCTTCCGGATTACTAAGGTAATCTTCATAATAGTATCCTAATGATAGATATGCCTCCTTCTCATCGGGGTACCGCTCAACAATCTTTGTGAGTTCCGCAACCGCCTCAGCATAATTGCCCGATACCAATGCTTCCAAACTTTTTATATAATGTTTTTCCTTCTGGCTGACTTTTTTCGAATATTTTACTGCTTTAGCTAGAAATTCCTCATTCCAAGAATATTGAGCTAGCCGATAATATGCCATTGCAAAAGTAGAATCATACTCCAAAGCCTTCTTGAAGCTTTCATTAGCTTCTTTGAAATAAACCTTTTTAGTGTAGTCAATACCTTCCAGATAGTAACGATACGCTTCGAGTGAATGGGTGGTAACATCTGTTATTGGCTTGTCTAACTCCTTTTTTGCCTGTTCCGGTAGGGATAAATCCTTTGCTATTTGTAGACTCAACTTATCAACTACTGCAAAGAGGTCTTCACCTGTTGCTCCGCTTATCCTTTGTGTTGCTAATATATTACCTGTCGAGGCTTCGGATATCTCCGAGATTAAGACTATATTCGGTTCAGTCTTGAGCACCTTGCCAGTCAAAATCCATTTCACTCCAGCTTTCTTAGCAACTTCTGAGGCTACGGTCTTGTCTATGACCTTCATACCCTCTTTGCCTAAAAGCTTCAGAATATCATATAACCTTTGACTGCTCATCACCCGCATATATTGAGGAGATTCAGATAGTCCTGTTATCAATAGGGATGTTATCATCTGAGCAATTTTATCTTTGTCCTCAGGGTCCTTCAGATTCTCAAAATACATTATGGCTAAAGAGTTTTCTTGAGCTATGGCTTTTTTCCCCTGATCTATCTTAACTTCGAAGGGCTTAAGAATCAAGAAAAGCAAAACCAAAATGAAAACTATTGAAGCTGAAACTATAAAGGGCAAAAGTTTCTTTTTAGACTTGACCACACTAACACCCGCTGTCTCCTTCTGCAATCCCTTCAAATCCGCTATGACCTCTGCCGCACTCTGATACCTGATATTGCGGTCTTTCTGTAAAGTTTTGTAAACTATCCTCTGCAGTTCACCGGGAACATTGGCTTTATATCTTGCCAATGGTTCAGGTGTCTCGTTTATGATAGAGTAGATTATTGCCGCTTCATGCTCACCTTTAAAAGGAAGCTGACGAGTGATCATCTCGTATAAAACCACTCCAAAAGAGAAAATATCTGAACGTTGGTCTACTTCTATTCCTTGAGCTTGCTCTGGGGACATATACTGCAAAGTCCCCAAGGTCGATCCGGTCTTAGTTAGCTTAGTCACGCCTTTCAACTTGGCCAGGCCAAAATCCATGATCTTAGCTAAACCATCATGAGTAAGCATGATGTTGTCAGACTTAATATCTCGGTGAACTATATCCTTCTGGTGAGCTCTGGATAACCCCTCTGCCACTTGGATAGCAATTTTCAAGATTTCTTCTATAGATAGACCCTTTTTTTCGACCAATTCTTTTATAGATCTTCCCTCGATATATTCCATAGAGATGAAGCATTCACCCTCGATTTCATCTACCTCATGGATTGTAGTGATATTCGGATGATTAAGGGCTGAGGCTGCTTGCGCCTCGTGAATAAATCGAGCTTTGGCTTCAGAATCGCACAAAAGGTCACGGGGCAGGAATTTCAAAGCTACAGTCCTTTTTAGCTTGGTGTCTTGAGCTTTATAGACCACACCCATCCCCCCTTCACCCAGTTTTTCTAAGATTTTATAATGAGAAATTGTTTTGCCAATCATAGTTTCTTGTTGATAGAACCTTGATTATATTCTTAATAAATTGAGAAAATATTAGATTGTCAACTGATAAAAAAACGCCCGACACAAATGTCGAGCGTTACGAGTTTTATCTGTCATTTTATCGTAAGGCTAAAAGCCTTGCCCTGCGATTTATATTCTTTTCCCTTGAACTTTTGAACCTTTTATTCTTGGGCGAGGAGACCTCGCCCCTACCTTTTATTCCTGTTTACTGTATGCTGTCTACTGTCTACTTTTTATTCTACCGTCACGCTTTTCGCCAAATTCCTGGGCTGGTCAACGTTGCAGTCGCGCAGGACTGCCATATGGTAGGCTAAAAGCTGAAGGGGGATGATGTTCAAAAGCGGAGATAACTGCTCCAGAGTGCGAGGTATATAGATTACATGATTTACTAATCTGGCTATCTCTTCGTCTCCTTCGGTGGCAATTGCAATAACCCTGCCGTTTCTGGCTTTGACCTCCTCGATATTGGACAGGACTTTTTCATACACGTTGTCCTTTATAGCTATCACCACTACTGGCATATTCTCATCGATTAAAGCTATAGGACCATGCTTCATCTCTGCGGCTGGGTAACCCTCCGCATGGATATAGGAAATCTCTTTTAACTTCAAAGCACCTTCAAGAGCCACAGGATAGTTGATGCCCCGTCCCAAATACAGGAAATTGTTCTTCTTATAATATTCTCTGGCGATCTCCTTTATGTAGGAATCATTTTTCAGAAGAGATTCGACCTGTTCCGGGATTTTCTTGAGAGCATCGATTACCTCTCTTCCTTTTTCTAAGGAGAGGTTCCTCATCCTTCCTAAAAGCAGGGAGATCAAAGTTAAAACCATGATCTGGGAGGTAAAAGCCTTGGTAGAGGCAACTCCTATCTCAGGTCCAGCGTGGATATAGACTCCTCCATCAGTCTCCCGGGCAATGGTTGAGCCTACCACGTTGCAAATTCCCAAAACAGTTGCCCCTTTCCTGATTGCCTCCTTCATAGCCGCTAAAGTATCTGCAGTTTCGCCGGACTGGCTTATCACAAAAACTACAGTTCCATCCTGAATAATCGGGCTCCTATACCTGAACTCCGAGGCATACTCTACCTCCACCGGTATGGAGGCAAAATCCTCTAACAGGTATTCGCCAATCAAAGCAGCATGCCAGGAGGTTCCGCAGGCAGTCAGGATGACTCTATTAATATGGTGAAGCTCCTCATATTGAAGGTTCAGACCATTCAGACGGGAGATGCCCTCGTCATAATTCAACCTTCCCCTCATAGCATTCTGCAAAGTCAGGGGCTGCTCATGGATCTCCTTTAACATAAAATACGGGAATCCTCCCTTTTCAATCTGATCCAGGGTCCAGGAGATCTCCTGCACATGAGGGGTTACTTCAACTTTATCTATGGTGGAGATGGAGAATCCTTCCCGGGTTACAGATGCAATCTCGTGATCCTCCAGATAAACTACCTGATTAGTATGCCTGATAATAGCGGAGCAGTCTGAGGCTACTAAATTCTCCCCCTGTCCTCTGCCGATAACCAGAGGGCTGCCATGCCTGGCTGCCACGATCTCCTCTGGATTATCCTTACAGACAACTGCTATCCCGTAAGTTCCTTCTACCTGGGACAAGGCAGTTCTGACAGCTTCAACCAAATCCCCTTCATAATATTCTTCTATCAGATGAGCCAAAACCTCTGTATCTGTGTCTGAAGTGAATATATGTCCTTTGTTAGCTAAGACCTCTCTTAAACTTCTGTAGTTCTCTATGATGCCATTATGAACTACCGCGATATTTTTCTTGCAATCCATGTGTGGATGAGCATTGAGGTCTGTAGGCTCTCCGTGAGTTGCCCAGCGGGTATGAGCTATGCCGAAGGTGCTCTGGAAATTTCTTCCTTTTAATAGATTCTCCAAGGCGGAGACTTTTCCCGCACACTTCTCTAAGATTATACCTTGATCCTCTAAAACAGCTATGCCGGCAGAATCGTACCCCCGGTACTCTAACCTTTTTAACCCTTCTAAAAGGATTGGTACTGCTGGTTTGTCACCTACATATCCAACGATCCCGCACATAGCTCCTCCTTCTGTTTGTCATGCTAAAAGCCAGTTCCTGTCAGGATAATACTAAACTCCATTTTGATTGTCAAAAGAAAAAGGATTAAGTTTACCCCCCCCCCCGCCTTGAGGGTATGTTGCAACCAGTCATTGCGAGTCCCGTAGGGGGCTTCGTCGTCCCTGCAGTGAACTCCTCGCAATGACAAGATAGCTTTTTAACTCAACTCCTTCTTCGCCTCCAGAACCAGTCTTTCTGCTTCTTTTTGACTTTTAGCCTCAGCCATCACCCTGATGATCGGCTCGGTATTTGATTTACGTATATTGATCCAGGAATTTTCAAACTCTATTTTCACCCCGTCCAGATTATTTATTTTCGCCGGCCTGAATTTTCTCAAATATCTTCTCATCTTTGCATCGAAATCACCTGAAAGCTTCATCTTATCTTTTTGAATATAATATTGGGGTAGACTTTCTTTCAACTGGCTTATCCTTTTGTCTGATTCAGCTAAATACTCCAAGATCAAAGCCATACCGACCTGTGCATCTCTGCCATAATGGTTTTCAGGCAGAATTACTCCCCCGTTTCCCTCACCGCCAATAATTCCTTTTATCTTTTTCAAAAGGGAGACCACATATACCTCTCCTACTTTGGAGCGGAAAGCTCTGACCCCGTATTTGCCGGCTATATCATAGATAACCTTAGAGGTGGAGACGTTTACGGCAACATCAGAGAGTCTTTTGCTTAGTATAAAATCCACACATAAAGCTAAGGTGTACTCCTCACTTAAAGGGATACCTTTCTCTGAAACTATAGCCAGCCTGTCCGCATCTGGATCGCAGGCAAAACCTAAGTCTGCTTTTGTCTGCTTGACTTTTCTGCAAAGCAAATCTAAATTCTCAGGCACCGGCTCAGGTTGATGAATAAAATCTCCACTCAAACCACAGTTCAGCTCGATTACGTTGCATCCTAATTCTCTGAGAAGGGAAGGAGCAATTCTTGAACCCGATCCATTATTGCAGTCGAGAACAACCTTGAAGTTTTTCTTTTTAATCTTATTTTTGTCGATAAAAGACAGATTCAAAATCCTCTGGATATGCTTCTCAATCCAGCTTTGATCCTGCCTGACCTTACCTAAGGAATCCCAATCTGAATAGCTCATCTTTTTTTCAGCTAAAGAAAAAAGCTTTTTACCTTCTTTCTCATCTAAGAATATCCCATCAGAGTTAAAAAATTTCAGCCCGTTCCACTCAGCAGGGTTGTGGCTGGCAGTTATCATTATCCCGCCCTTAGCTTTCAGCCCTTTAACGGCAATCCCTACAGTCGGAGTAGGACAGATGCCCAAATCTATCACCTCACATCCGGTACAAAGAAGCCCGGATAAAACAGTCCCCTTGAAGACCTCTCCGGATTTTCGCGTATCCCTGCCCAAAACAACCCTTCCACCCTTACAATAGTTTCCAAAAGCAGAAGAAAATTTCAAGACCTCTGATGCGGTGAGAGTCCTTCCTACTATTCCTCGTAT
>JAUYBY010000030.1 GCA_030692925.1 Candidatus Zixiibacteriota bacterium
AAAGATGGAAACCTAAAGGTTTCCGCTACAAAAAAACTTGCTCTTTAATCCTTTGCCACTTTTTTTCATCTGCATTAGAGCAGGCATCTGAAGACTCAAAAGATATTGACTTTTGGGGCTGTAGATATTACAATAATTTTAAATCGCTTTCTGGAGATCTATATTCGTAGACAACTTGAATATCGATTATTTTAGGCTAAGAGAATAAAAGATGAGAAAAGAGCTTGAGAAAAAAGGCAAATCATTCTTAATACAGGTGCTGAGGCTTTTGTTAAGAAATAAGCCCGTTCAGGATAAAGTTGATCTATCTGCCGTTAAGAAGATACTAGTAATCAGGCAGGACAACCGGATCGGCAACCTTGTTTTGACCGCTCCTCTGCTTTTAGCCCTGAGGAAATCTTTCCCCCGGGCAAAGCTGTCTTTCCTTTCAAGCAGCGTATCAGCTGAGGTTTTCTCCGGCTCAAAATTGATAGATGAGCTTTTGGTCCTGGAGAAAAAAAGATATATCCGGAACCCTTTTGCTTTCATCTCTCAGATTTTCTCACTAAGAAGAAAAGGTTTTGATCTCGCCTTTGACTGTTCGGACGAAAATCACCTTTCCTTTGGTCACGGAATGTGGATTTATCTTTCAAGAGCTAAATACCGGGTCGGGCATAAAAGGGAGAAAAGCGACCTCTTCCTGAACATAGAGGTTCCCCCGGTTAATCATACCCGGCATGCAACTGACATGCATCTGGACCTTTTGAGATTTTTAATGCCTGGAGTTTCTGAGGAATTGCCATTCTTAGACGTAAAAAGAGAAGAGGAGGAGTATATCCGGAACTATTTAGAGAAGATGAGTATCGGAGATGAGGATGTCTTAGTGGGAATAAATTTAGGTGGAACCGGTGAAAAAAGGTGGGATTTGGAAAATTTTATCGAATTGGGCAAAGGGTTAAAAGAAAAGGAAAAGGTAAAAGTGGTTTATATCTGGGGACCACAGGAGAAAGACCTGGTTAAAGACTTTAAAGTTTCCGGGGTCTTAACCGAAATTTTTCCACTGCCCAAGCTTTCCGCTCTTTTAAAAAGATGTGATCTTTTTATCACCTCTGATTCCGGGATAATGCATCTTTCAAATGCGGTAGGAACTACCACCCTTGCCATCTTTATCCATTCAGACTCGCAGAAATATGGACCCAAAGGTGAAAAACACAGGGTGATAACTTCACAGGATGGCAAGGTGAAATCGGGTGAGGTGTTAGAAGAAGCTTTGAAGATGATTAGAGAACTGTCGAGTGTTAAACAATTACAGATGACAGATGACAAATGACAGATGGTATATTCTGCGGGGCTGGGAGCCCCGCCTACGAGTAAAATGCCGGGATCTGAAAATCATCGTAGGCGGAGCACCTTGCTCCGCCGGAGGAGAAATGTAGAGACGCATTGCATGCGTCTTTACAAAAACATAAAGATAGGGACAGGGCTTATTGAGCGTAGCAAAATCCCGCTATGACGGGGTCCCTGTCAGAGAGGCAAATATCATCAGGGAAATTTGACAGATGAGAATATTCGGCTATGAGATTATTGATCCTGCTTTATTCTGGACAATCGTTCTAGGAGTTGCCGCTATACTGGTTGCGCTTTTTGCATATATTTTACCACGCAGGACAAGACTAAGAGAAGAGGAGGAAGAACGCCTTCGTCGCATTGAAGAAGACACTAAGGTTGCTAAAAAGGAATCAAAAGAAGCCAATGAAAACGTAAAATTAATTGAAAAACATTTAGGTATCCCGATTTATGTGGATGGATTGCCCAAGGCAGACCCACCTGTATTTGACCCATTTGCCAAAGGTGTGAAGCTGATGGCAGAATATAAATGGGATGAAGCAGTTATTGAATTTAAACAATCTATGAAAGAGGCGAAAGCCAGCCAATTGGTGGCTCTTTACAATCTCATCGGGCTTTGTTACTATACCCCAGGCAAGCTTGATTTAACTTTGGAAAATTGGAATAAATCTTTAAGCCTTGCCAGAGAATTTAATGACAGAGAAGGAGAGGCATCAGCTCTTGGCAACCTCGGTATAGTCTATAAGACCAGAGGTGAATTGGACAGAGCCATAAAATACCATCAGGATGCTTTAAAGATAGATAGAGAAATTGGCAATAAAAAGGGAGAAGCTGAAGACCTTGGCAACCTCGGTAATGTCTATAAGACCAGGGGTGAATTGGACAAAGCCATAAAATATTATGAGGATGCTTTGAAGCTCAATCAGGAGTTGGGCAGAAAAGAAGGTATGGCAAACCAGCTTGGCAACCTCGGTTTAATCTTTGAGGAAAAAGGAGAAAAGGAAAAGGCGTTAAAATATTTTGAAGATGCATTGAAACTCTTTACTCAAATTGGAGCGCAAAGAGAAATTGAAACAGTCAAAGAAAGCATTAAAAGATTAAAAGGTGAATGAGGTTAAGAATGGTTTAGGAGTTCTGTAGCGTCCCTCAATAAATGCGGGACGAAAGAAACTCACCCTGACCCTCTCTTGAAAAGAGAGGGGAATTGATTATAACGTCAGGGATAAATCCCGCAGGATGCGGGATAAACCCTGACGCTACGAAAAGAAGAAAACGTAGCGTCGGGCTTTACGCCCGACGAAAGACAAAAAGATAAAAGAATAATATGAGACTTTACATAAGGCTTTTAAAATTCATAAGACCACACCTGAAATCTCTTCTGGGGGCTGTCCTGTTTATGATACTTTTCGCCGGGATGAGCGGCTTTTCTCTTACTATGGTGATTCCATTTACCAAGATGATTTTCTCCGATAACGGATCCGTAGGATATGAGAAGAGTTCAACCTCTGCTGATACGAGCGAAAGCCTGCAGCAGAAGTCTTCGGCAGGTGGAGAAAGTTTGGTAGTTTTGGTTCCTGGAAAACTAAAACAGCAGTTCGATTCCTGGCTTAAAGGAAAAGATAAAACAGATAGTCTTAAGCGGTTATGTATCTTCATCTTAGTTATATTCTTTTTAAAGAATTTATTCTGGTATCTGGAGAACTATCTTATGGTTATCGTTCAGGAAGGTGTGGTAAAAGATTTGAGAGATAGACTCTATTCTCATTATCACCTTTTGCCTCTGGAATATTTTCACGGAAAGAAGACCGGGGTATTGATCTCCAGGGTGACTAACGATGTAAGTCTGGTAAAGAATGCGGTCTCCTCAGGATTTGTCGGAGGATTAAACCAGTTTTTTTTGGCGATCGTTTATCTTTTTTTGGTAATCTGGGCGAGCTGGAAATTGACCCTGATTGCGCTTCTGCTTTTCCCTCCCAGTATCTTTATAATCACCAAAGTGGGGAAGAGACTACGCTCAAAAAGCGTTTTAGCCCAGCAGAAGATGGGAAGCATAACTTCAGTTTTACAGGAGACAGTTTCAGGGATCAAGGTCGTCAAGGCTTTTGCTATGGAGGGGTTTGAGCTGAAGAAGTTTTTCAATTATACCCGGGATTATTTCAAGACGATGGTGCGGTTAACCAGAGTCGGCTCTTTGGCACCGCCGTTGACTGAGTTTTTGGGAGTGGTGGCTGGAGTTCTGATCCTCTGGTTCGGAGGAAGAGCTATCTTAGCTGGTGGAGGCCTGACCCCGGACCGGTTCTTCCTTTTTCTTATAGCGATGTTCTCTTTGATGCAGCCTTTGAAGATTTTAAGCCACGTGAATATCGATATTCAGCAGGGCTTGGCTGCTGCGGCAAGAATTTTTGAAGTTCTTGATACCCAGCCTAAGATCGAAAGCCCTGAGGATGGGGTCAAAATCGATAGTCTCAGACAAGGAGTGAAGTTCAAAAATGTATCATTCAGATATAATAGCAAGAAAGTAGCGCTGGAGAAAATAGATCTAGAGGTAAAATCCGGAGAAATAGTTGCGCTGGTTGGTCCTTCCGGTGCTGGCAAGTCCACTTTAGTTGACCTGCTCCCCCGCTTTTATGACCCAAATGAAGGGGTAATCGAGATAGACGGTGTAGACTTGAGAAGAATGAACTTGAACTCTTTGCGAAACCTGATGGGGATTGTTACTCAGGAGACCATACTCTTTAATGACACGGTCTGGAATAATATCGCCTACGGAGATGAGAAGGCTACTTCTGAAAAAGTGAATGAAGTGGCTAAAATGGCTAATGCTTATGATTTCATTCAGAACCTGCCAGAGGGATACAATACCATAATCGGGGATAGAGGAGTCAAGCTTTCCGGTGGCGAGAGGCAGAGGATTTCCATCGCCCGTGCTTTGTATAAAAATCCTTCAATTCTTATTTTCGATGAAGCCACCTCCGCTCTGGATTCAGAATCAGAGCTACTTGTGCAGGAGGCAATCGACCGGTTGATGAAAAACCGCACTACTTTTGTGATTGCGCATCGACTTTCCACCATTCAAAACGCAGATAAGATCGTGGTGATAGATGAGGGAAGGATAGTTCAGACCGGAAAGCACAAAGATCTGGTCCAGCAGGAGGGGTTGTATAAGAAGCTTTATGAGATGCAGTTTAAATTCAATGACGAATGACGGATAAAAAAAGTTTAAATGTTCAAAGGTTCAAGAGTTCAAGGGAAAAAGAAAAAAGAAAATAGGAAACGGAAGAAGGAAAATAAAAGCATGACGGATGATGAATGTCGAATGACGGATAAAAGCTGAAGCGTCCCGTCTCTGGCGGGACGAAGATTCCCTCTCCTCTTAGAGGCTGTGTCGTAATTATTACGAGGGGATATAGATTTTGGGGAATAGGTATACTGATCAACGTGCGATATGCTATATTGTGGTGTAATGATAAATATGAAAGGAGCCTAAAATTATGGCATATCGATATGGTGATAGATATCAAATGCAACTGCTTCCACAGAGCATGGAAGAATATGTAGCTCCGGATGATCCTGTTCGGGCGTATGATGCCTTTGTGGAATCGCTGGATCTGGATGAGCTGGGCATTATTTGGGATGAACATAAAGTTGGCAACTCCGAATATAATCCTAAAGCTATGATCAAGCTTTTGGTATATGGGTACTCATAGGGTCTCCGCAGTTCTCGGAAATTAGAAAGGGCGACTTATCATAACCTGTCTTTTATCTGGATTATGGGTGGTTTAAGGCCCGATCATAAAACCATAGCTCGATTTAGAAAGGATAATAAGAATATTTTGAAGAATATTCTTAAACAATGTGTTCGACTCTGTATAGATCTGGGTTTGATTGAAGGCAATACGCTTTTTGTGGATGGCACAAAGATAAGAGCGGGTGCCTCCATTCAGAATACCTGGACAAAAGATAGATGTGAAAGTTATCTTAAGGGAGTGGATCAGTATATAGAATCCATTCTTTCTGAATGTGATACTATAGATGAACAGGAAGAAGACCATCCATCTCTGGTTAATCTACAGGAAGAACTGAAAGATAAAGAGTATCTTAAATCCAGGATACAGGGCATTTTAAAAGAGCTCCGGGAACAAGGAAGGGAATCAATAAACACTACCGATCCGGATTGTGTTAAAGTCAAAGGCCGCCAGGGAATTCATGCTGGTTATAATGGGCAAATAGTGGTGGATGAAAAGCATGGGCTTATAGTGCACAGTGACGTGGTGAATGAGAGTAATGATATTAATCAGTTTGCCCCTCAGATTGAACAAGCCCACCAAACCCTGGGACACCCCTGCACCAATGCCTGTGCAGATGCGGGTTATTCTAACACCCCAGAGTTAAAGAAGATCGATGACCAACATATTAAGGTTATCGTTCCTTCACAAAAACAAGCTCATGGAAGAGCAGTAAAGCCATTTGACAAAGAACAATTTCGTTATGATGAGCCGAATGATCGTTATATTTGTCCGCAAGGACGTCCTCTGACCTATACTTTCTTTTGTAAGAACAGGAATCATAAAGTGTATCAAATTACAGACAAATCTTTATGTTTAGAGTGTCCCTATTTTGGTCTTTGCACCAAAGCCCAATATGGCAGACGAATAAGACGTTTGGTGGATGAAGACCTTAAATTGAAACTCCAGCATCAATATGATCAAGAATTGTCACAAGCAATTTATAAACTAAGAAAAGAAAAAGTGGAACTTCCTTTTGGACACATAAAACGAAATTTAGGAGTGACCGCCTTTTTGCTCCGAGGACTGGAAGGAGTCAAAGCAGAAATGTCGTTATTAGCAAGTTGCTTTAATATCACACGCATGATCAACATTATTGGAGTTCCATTGCTTATGGCAAAACTTATGAGTTAATTCTGTTTAGACACACGTCTTTATGATACTAATGAATGAAACACCTAATTTTGCAGAACTAAGTGAATATTATTCTATTTTTATTCCAAATTCCAAGACTCGTTTAGGGTTCGATCTACCGCGCAGAAGAGTTCTCTATAATATTCTGGCATCTCGCGGGACTTCCTCAGAATATGCTGCTTTATCCTGCCTGAAAGCTCTCAAACCTCTGGGGATTGAATATGATGATTTTAAGCTGGATTTTTTTCTGTCAGATGAAGCCAGAAGCTTGGCAGAACAATTTTTTCAAAAAGAAAATTTAAATACTGAGAATCTGGTCATCTCCGTCTCTCCGACAAGCCGCAGGAGATTCAATTTCTATTCCCTGGACAGGTATGCGCAAATCTGCGACTGGCTTATTCAGGAGTTTGCAGCTAAAATCATTTTGGTCTGGGGACCGGGAGAAGAAAAAGTCGTCCAAGATGTATCATCTAAAATGAGAAATAAACCGATTATCTCTCCACACACCCCATCCCTTTTAGAATTAGGCGCAGTTCTGGAAAGATGTGACCTGCATATCGGAAATGATAATGGTACCAAGCATATTGCTACAGCAGTGGGGAAGCCCACTTTCACCTTGTACGGCCCCAATAGTCCTTTAAGTTGGACCTTCCCTGACCCTCTCAGACATGGCTATATCAAAAAAGAAGTCGATTGTCCGAATTGCGAAAATGAAAAACACAGATGCGAAAGTCTGGAGTGCCTGGATTATTCGGTGGAAGAGGTGAAAATAAAAATCAAAGAGTTTCTGAATTCCCTGAGTGAATTGAAAGATAACCTCACCCTCTCCTTGAAAAGGAGAGGGAGCTAAATGTAGCGGAAACCTTTAGGTTTCCATTTGTTTTGAGGGTGTGGATGGAAGGCTGAAGCCTTCCGCTACAAAAAACGTCGGGGATGAACCCCGACGCTACAAAAAACTATAAAGGATGAAAAAAACTCTCAACATCCTACAACTGGTAAATTTCAGATGGTACAACGCCTGTGCTCATTATGCGGTGACTCTTTCTTCTGGCTTTCAGAAGAGAGGTCATAGGGTCATCTTGGCTGGGGATAACAATTCTCCTCCGTTGCAGGTAGCTGAGAAGATGGGCTTGGAGGTTTTTCCGGACCTGTATTTGAGTTATCAAAATCCAGGCAGGTTTTTTTATAATATCAAAAGATTGAAGGATGTCATCGAGCAGGAAAAAATTGACCTGGTTAATGCCCATCAAGGAACTGGACAGTTTTATGCCAGCCTGGTCAGAAAACTGTTTAAGAAAAAATTTGTGCTAATCCGGACTCGTGGAGATCATAGAAAACCTAAAAATAATCTGTTTAACAGATGGCTGAATAAAAAGTGGACTGATGGAATCATTACTACAGCGGAGACTCTTTACCAGAGTTATACAGAGATTTTCCCGCTGGACAAGAGCAGATTGATTAATATCCCCTTGGGGATTGATTTCAATTACTTTTCTCCTCTGGAAAAGGATTTGGAGCTGGGAAAAAGCCTCGGAATTTCAGATGGTGAGTTAGTGGTCGGAATCTTGGGAAGGCTTTCTCCGATTAAGGGTCATAGATATTTTATCGAAGCGGCTGCTGAGGTTCTGAAAAGCTTTCAGTTTGTTAAATTCTTGATTGCGGGAGAGGATGCCCAGGTAAAATCTTACCGATTGAAAGAATTGGTTAAGGAGATGGGAATCTCGGACAAGTTTATTTTCATAGGATGGGTTGAAGATCCGAGGAAGATAATCTCTCTTATGGATATTGCAGTAGTTGCCTCAATCGGCTCCGAGACCATAGCCAGAGTGGCTTTAGAATATATGGCTTTAGGAAAACCGGTCGTGGGTACGGAAATTAACGCCATTCCTGAAGTCGTAAAGAACGGCATAAACGGGTTTATCGTCCGACCAGAGGATAGCCGAGGTATGGCAGAAGTGATGTTGCAGTTACTTGAGGATAAGGATAAAAGAGAAAAGTTCGGCAAAGCCTCAAGAGCTTTAATTGAGAATGAATTTTCCCTGGACGCTTTTGTAGACAAAACTGAAAAGTTCTATTTCAGCTTCTTATAAAGGAAATTTATTTATGCCCAGGATATCTGCAATTGTCATCACTTACAACGAGGAGAAGAATATTCAGAGGTGCCTGGAGAGCCTGAGCTGGGCGGATGAGATTGTGGTGGTTGATTCCTTCAGCCAGGACAGAACAAAGGATATTGCTTCATCCTTTACTGACAAAATCTTCGACCTGGGATGGCAGGGATTTGGAAAGCAAAAGGAAATTGCCAGGACAAAAGCTTCATACGATTGGGTCTTATCTGTGGATGCGGACGAGGTGGTTTCGGAAAAATTAAAAGAAGAAATCAAGAGCGTGATAAACAAAAATGATTCTTTAGACGGGTATTACATTCCTCGCCTGTCCAATTTTTTAGGGAGATGGATTAAACACAGCGGCTGGTACCCAGATTACGTCTTAAGGCTTTTCAGAAAAGATAAGGCAAGATTTGACGACTCCCCGGTGCACGAGAAATTGATTTTGGATGGAAAAGCGGGTTTTCTGAGGAATGAGATTAGACACTATACTGATCCGGACATCTCTCACTATCTTTCCAAAATGGATAAGTATACGACTTTGAGTGCGCAGAAGCTTTTGGCTGAGGGGAAGAGTGCAACTCTCTTTGATCTGCTCCTCAGGCCAGTAGCTATTTTTTTCAAAATGTATCTGTTCAAATCTGGATTCCTGGATGGCTGGCAGGGTTTTCTTTTAGCCTGTTTTTCCTCCTTTCACGTTTTCGTCAAGTATGCCAAGTTGTGGCATTTAAGGAAATCTCTTCCTTCGTAGTGCGACCCTTTCAGGGTCGCTTGACCCATCGTAGGGGCACGGCGCGCCCCTACATACCTATGGACTTTCAGTCGCATTTAATAAAACGGAACCATCATCTGCTATGAAAATACTAAATCTAAAAGGCACAGAGAAATTCCTGATCGTCCGCACGGACCGGATCGGAGACGTGATTTTATCCACGCCAGTCCTCGAAGTGCTGAAAAGAAGTTATCCGAAGTCCCGTGTTGCTATGCTGGTCTCTCCCTATACCAAAGACCTTCTGAAGAATAACCCCTGGCTGGATGAAGTGATAACGGATGATAATGCAGGGTTCAAAGGGTTTTTAAAATCGATAAGAATACTAAGAGAAGGGAAATTCGATGTGGTAGTTCTACTGCATCCGACTTTGAGGTTGGCTTTTTTGCTTTTCTTCTCCGGAATCAAGGTAAGAATAGGGACTGGCTATCGCGCTTATCAATTCCTTTTCAACTATAAAATATATCAGCATCGTAAAACTATTAAGAAGCATGAATTAGAATATAACCTGGATATGCTCGCTCCTCTGGGGGTTTCCTCCGAAAAGATTCTGCCAAAGATATATCTGTCGCCAGAGGAGAAGAATTACTCTCGACAAATTTACGATGATCTGAATATCAAAAAAGACGATATCAAAATCGTGATTCATCCGGGAAGCGGAGACTCATCTTTGAATTATCCCTTGGAAAAATTTGCCATCTTAGCCGATAAACTTATAGAGGAACTTTCTTCAAAGATAATCCTGACCGGGAATAAAAAGGAATTGGTGCAATCAGAGAAAATGAAAAGCTTGATGAAATACCAGCCGTTTGATTTAACTGGCAAGACTGGACTCAGGCAGCTCTGCTCACTTCTGAAGGGAGCAGACCTTCTGATCTCTAACAGCACCGGGCCAATGCATATTGCAACCGCAATAGGTACGCCGGTAGTAGCTCTTTTCTCTCCTCTCTTTGTTGCCAGTCCTAAAAGATGGGGACCTTATGGAGAGAGGAATGAGGTAATTATGCCTCCAGTCGATACCTGTTTCAAATGTAAGTTTCAAAAGTGCCCACAATTCAATTGTATGGAGATAATAGAACCGGATGAGATCGTCTCCAAAGTGAAAAAAATTCTTCAGAGGAAAAGTCTAAAGGCAAACAGATGAACTTAGCTGAATTCGTCATCAGAATCGAATCCTTCAACGCCAATGTGAATGTTGCTCTCCTGCGCAAAGCCTACGAGTTCTCAAACAAGGCTCATCAGGGCCAGTTCCGGGAATCGGGCGATCCTTATATTCAGCACTGTCTGGAAGTAGCTTTCATCTTAGCTGAACAGCACCTGGATACAGCTACAATTGCCGCCGGCATGATCCACGATGTTTTGGAAGAGACAGACATAACCCTTGAAACCATAAAGCAGGAGTTCGGCGAAGAGATCGCCAGGTTAGTGGATGGGGTGACTAAAATCGGAGAGCTGCATTTCGAAAGTGCAGAAGAAGAACAGGCAGAATATTACCGCAAGATGCTTCTCTCTATGGCTAAGGATATCCGGGTGATAATCATAAAGTTAGCAGACAGGCTGCATAATATGCGCACCCTGGGGGCTCTGCCCGGTGAAAGACAGTTAAGGATTGCCCAGGAAACTAAAGAAGTCTATGCACCTTTAGCCCATCGATTTGGCATGGCAATGATAAAAACGGAGCTGGAGGATCTCTCCTTCAGATTTTTAGAGCCGGAAGCATATGCTGACCTTCAGAAAAAGATAAATGAGAAAAGAGAGGAGAGGGAAGAATATATCCAGGAGGTGGCAAAGCCTTTAAAAGTTGAGCTGGAAAATAATGAAATAAAGGCGGAGATCACCGGTAGGGCAAAGCATTTAGCCAGTATCTATTACAAGCTTAGAGATCGGGATAAGCCTCTGGAGGAGATATTTGACCTTTTCGCCATCCGGGTGATCGTGGACACAGTAGGCGGATGTTACCAGGCATTAGGCATAATTCACAGCTTGTGGACTCCAATGGCTGAAAGGTTCAGGGATTACATCGCTACTCCCAAAAGGAATATGTACCAGTCTCTGCACACCACAGTCATCGGCCCAAGAGGGAGAATGGTCGAAATCCAGATCAGGACCCATCAGATGCACCACACGGCTGAATACGGTATTGCAGCTCACTGGCTTTACAAGGAAGGCAGAAAAGAGTTAGACGAATCAGACAAGCAGATGATCTGGCTGAGAGAGGTTTTAGAGTGGCAAAGAGAACTTTCTTCTCCGTCAGAATTCTTAGAGTATCTGAAGATAGACCTGTTTCAGGATGACGTTTTCGTTTTTACGCCGAGAGGGGAGTTAAAACAGTTGCCCAAAGGATCTACCCCGCTTGATTTCGCCTATGCGGTTCATACCGACGTGGGGAGTCACTGCACCGGCGCCAGGGTGAATGATAAGATGGTCCCTTTGAGCACGGTTCTTGCAAGTGGAGACCGGGTGGAGATAATCACCTCTTCTCACCAGGTTCCAACCCCGGACTGGCTGAAGATTGTCAAGACCACTAAAGCCCGCAGTAAGATCAGGCACTTTCTAAAGCAAAGGGAATATGAAGAGAGTTTGAATTTAGGAAAGGAACTTCTGGAAAAGGAGTTTAAAAAGCATAATCTCAAGCTGATGGGCGAGCATGAGCTCACTGATTTGGCTATGAGGTTGAACTTATCCTCCTCTGAGGCGCTCCTTTCAGCCCTGGGAAACGGAAGCCTTTCGATGAAGCAGGTCTTGTCAGAGATCCTGCCAGAGGTGCCTGCTCCGCCTTTGAAAGAGGGTTTGATTCAGAAATTCGTAGATAAAGCCAGGGGAAGAAGGGGCATTAGAATCCAGGGTTTGGGCAGTCTCCTGTTCAGGTTTGCCCAGTGCTGCCAGCCCGTGCCGGGAGAGAGGATAATAGGTTTTATCACCCGGGGCAGAGGAGTCTCAGTTCACCGGGCTGATTGCCTGAATGCCCTGCAGATGATGGTGGAAAACGACAGGAAGGTAGAAGTGGAATGGGACGTGGATAAAGACCGGTCCTTCATCGTGAGGTTAGCGATATTGGTGGAGGATAGAAAAAATATATTGAAGGATATTACTGAAGCCATAGCAGATGCTGATACTAACGTGCGTGGAGCTGAGATTAAACCAGGACAGGTAGCCACAATCGGTAATTTCATCATAGAGGTTAAAAATTTGAGACACTTGAACCGGACGATCAAGAGGATAAAAAGAGTAAAAGGGGTAATCGAGGTGGAGAGAGCTAAAGGTGTGGAAATAGAGGAAGGGAAAACCGGATGAAATCGATTTCAGAATTTAAAGAGAATATGATGATTGAAGAAAAAGAGGACTTGAATTGTCTGAAGTTTACTCCCTTAGAGAAGTTTGGATTTATCAGGCATGGTTTTATTCTGGGGAAAAAGGATGGAACCGGGATTAATTCTTCAGATATTCCAGAGCTGATCTCCATTGCCTCAAGTATCCCTGAAGAAAAATTCAGAGTCGTGATCCCGAAACAGGTTCATCAGGTTCAGGTTTTAAGCTTCAAAGAGAAAATGCAGGAAAAGATTATTCAAATGGAGGGTGATGCTCTGCTGACTGATCAGGATAATCTTTTTCTGACAATCCAGGTTGCTGACTGCCTCCCGGTTTTCTTAGCTGATCCAGCAACTGAAATCGTGGGGTTAGCCCATATCGGCTGGAGAGGGGCTCTTTCAGGAATGGCAGAAGAAGTAATCCGGAAATTTAAAGAGGTTTTTAATGCAAAACCTTCTGACCTGTATTTAGCTTTTGGGCCATCGA
This sequence comes from Candidatus Zixiibacteriota bacterium, assembly GCA_030692925.1. Lineage (GTDB taxonomy): Bacteria > Zixibacteria > MSB-5A5 > MSB-5A5 > RBG-16-43-9 > RBG-16-43-9. Next base: position 12,918 of record JAUYBY010000030.1, read on the forward strand.
TTGGCGAATGCTGTTACAAAGTATCTGATGACCTGGCAGTTCTATTTGACGAAAAATATATTGACAAAAGAGGAACAGAGAATTATTTAGACCTTGTTTACTTCGTCAAAGATAAATTTTTGAAATCAGGAGTGAAAGAAGAAAATATTTTAGTTTTCAGTGAATGCACTTTTTGTGGAGATCAAAGATATCAATCTTATAGAAAGGATAAGGAAAAAGCTGGCAGGATGGTAGCTTTTATAGGCAAGATCCATACTATTGGATGATTTTCGTAAAGATTTGAATACGCGTAGGGGCGTCCAATTGGACGCCCTGGTGGGTCAGGGTGGCCCTCAGGTCCCCTGACCTGACGGAAAAGTTTTTGACTTGCCAGGTCGGGGGACCTGGCAAGCACCAGAAAAAAAGATTAAGAATTTCTTTTTGAATTACCGATAGTATTAAATAATAGGGTGTAAAACCTGTAAAAAGGAGGAAAGATGAAAAAAACCTTGATTTTACTCGGCGTGCTGGTGCTCTTAGCATCTCAGGTTTATGCTGTTACCGGTGTTGGTATAGGGGTTAGGGGTGGCTTTGTTTCGAACTATACCAATCCCGGATTGAAAGATTCGCCACTTGGTCTGGACCTGAAGCAGATGCCGATGCTGGGCGGGCACGTGGTTTTGGGCTTTCTACCGGTAATCGATTTGGAAGGTTCGGCTGAGATGGCCTGGAAGAAAAAGAGTTTTACCTACGGTAGCTCTTCAGGCGATCTCACCTTAAGGGATTTTTCTCTGAATGTGACAGCAAAATATAAATTCAATATGATGCCGGTGATCAAGCCTTACATTGGAGCTGGCTTAGGCTGGCACTGGCTGGTCTATTCTTTTTCTCTTAGTTCTGGCGCTAGTGTGGATGTGCCGGTGGATGAGAATCGGCTGGGGTACCACGGGCTGGTAGGGCTTGCTCTCAAGCTGCCAGCTTTGCCCCTTGAGTTTTTTGCTGAGGGAAGATATACCCACATCATGACCAAACAGGAGAAGTTCGACACCAAAGCTACCCATTACACGACTATCTTAGGTGGAGTGACATTAGGGTTTTAAAAGGTATTTTTTCTTAGTGCGACCCTTTCAGGGTCGCTATCATTTCTTATTAATAAAAGAAGTAGGAAAGCCCCCGTATGGGGGCTTTTTCATTAGTGGTAGAACAGACGTTCCTGTCTGTTCCTTATGGTCAGAGAGCGAAGCCTGGCGTCCTACGGACGGGCTGGCTCGTAGCCACAAGAATGTCTGACCTACCAGAACGATCTTTTGTAGCGGAAACCTTCCCTACGAATCCGTCTAACGGACAGGTTTCCATGTTTTTAAAAATGGAAGGCTAAAGCCTTCCTCTACATAAGGACGTTTGGACACACATCGCATGCGTCTATCCTTTTGGCACCCTTAAAAGGTCGCTATTTCACTGTAGGGACAGCCCTTCCTTCGACTATGCTCAGGACGGTGAGCCTGTCGAACCGTGTGGCTGTCCGCATCAGGGTTCGGACAGGGACCACCGCCTTTGGCGGGATTTCGCATCGCTCAACAAGCCCTGTCCCTACACAAAATGCCAAAAAATGGTTGACTTAAGACCGGTTAATAATTAGATTAGTGAAAATCGTAACCAGGTCTCTATATGATCAGAATGAAAATTATCAAACCTTTAAAAGAGACTCTCCACCGCATCTACCTCAAGGGGATGACTTAAATTTCACCTCATTCAAACTCTTTCGTTTTAAGGAGTAGTATAAAAAAACTTAGCATCTAGAAATGTAGCGTCCCGCAAGATGTGGGACGTAAGGGACCTCTCCCTAACCCTCTCCTAAAAGGAGAGGGGAAAAGATGATCCCTGACGCTAACAAGAATATGATTTTTAAAATGTTTACTGAAAGGAAATAAAATGGTTAACAAAAAAATGCCTCATATAGGCACAAAACTTCCAGGTCCCAAGAGCAAAAAGCTCATAAATAAAGATGAAAAATTCGTCTCCCAATCTTATACCAGAGCTTACCCGGCAGTGATCGACCATGCTAAAGGAGCTTATATTTTCGATTCGGATGGAAATTCATACATCGATTTTCACGCTGGAATCGGAGTCTGCTGCACTGGTAACTGTCATCCAGAAATAGTAGCAGTCGTCAAAAAGCAGGCTGAAAAAGCGATTCATATTGCCAGCGCAGATTTCTATCACCCATTGGTCGGAAAGCTGGCAGAGAAATTGGCCCAGATCACCCCAGGAACTAAAGAGAAAAGAGTTTTCTTTGGCAATTCAGGCACTGAGGCGGTCGAGTGCGCCTTGAAATTAGCCCGGTATAATAAAAGAAAGCCCAGGATGATTGCCTTTATCGGAGCGTTTCACGGCAGAACCATGGGCTCTTTATCTTTGACCTGCAGTAAAATCACCCAGAGAAAATATTTTGCTCCGATGCTGCCTGAAGTCACTCACGTTCCTTATGCCTATTGCTACCGGTGTCCATTTAATTTAGAATATGGCAGTTGCGATATCGCCTGCGTTAAATTTATCGATGAGGTCATTCTGCAGAAGGTTGCACCAGCAGAGGATGTGGCAGCCATATTCGTGGAGGCGATTCAGGGAGAAGGCGGGTATATCGTGCCTCCAGTAGAATTTCACCCGAGGTTGAAAAAAGTCGCAGAGAAATATGGCATCTATTACGTTGTGGATGAGGTTCAGTCGGGAATGGGAAGGACTGGCAGGATGTTTGCCATCGAACACTGGGGTGTTGTGCCTGACATTATCACAGTAGCTAAGGCTTTAGCCTCAGGTATGCCTATTGGAGCCTGCATCGCGCCGAAGAAGCTTATGTCCTGGGTGCCAGGTGCTCATTCCACTACCTTTGGAGGTAACCCGATAGCTTGTGCCGCGGCACTCAAAACCATCGAGCTATTGGAAAATGGTTTGATGAAAAATGCCGAGAAGATGGGGAAATATATTATGCCTCGCCTGAAGAAGATGTGGGAGGATTACGACATAATCGGAGACGTGCGGGGTAAAGGGCTGATGATCGGCATAGAATTTGTCAAGGATAAAAAGAGCAAGAAACCCGCGGCTGATTATGCCAACGAGGTTGAGCAGCAGTGCTTCAGAAACGGGCTGATGCTTTTGACCTGCGGGCCGAACGGTGTCAGGTTTATTCCGCCTCTGATTATCGATGAGGGTATCGCAGACAAGGCTCTGAAGATTTTTGAGAAGGTGGTAAAAAATATCGCTGGAAGAAAGAAAAGATAGTTTGAGGAAAGAAGTAATTGATAGGGAGCGAACATATATTCTCTAAATGATGTGTAGCGCGTAGGGGCGGTCGATAAAAGCCTTACGATCCTACGGAGGCTTAGCTCCCCGGAGGGACTTTATGTCCGCCCGAAGTCATTATTGTCATTCTGAGTCCCCGCAGGGGACGAAGAATCTCGTTCAAAGTCATTTTTGACAGATTCTTCGGTCGTCGCGGCAAATGCGGACTCCCTCAGAATGACAGAAGATGAACTGCCTATATGTCATTCTGAGTCCGCCGAAGGCGAGACGAAGAATCTTTAGATGCTTCGCTTCGCTCAGCATGACAACGGTCGAAAGCAAAAATATGACTACTGGAAGACGCGTAGGGGTGGAGCTTGACTCCACCCTCAGTCAAATTAAGAACCGGAGCATGGTGTGAGATTATACGAATTTGAGGCAAAAAAGCTTTTCTCTAAAGCCGGGATTCCGATTCCTCAAGGAGAATTAGTCAAATCTCCTGAGGATGCAAAAGCTTTTGCCGAAAAATTAGGCAAACCTGTGGTCCTCAAAGCTCAAATCCTTTCCGGAGGAAGAGGAAAGGCTGGCGGGATTAAGTTCGTTCAAAATCCTTCAGAAGCTGAAAGAAAAGTATCCGAGCTTCTCTCCCTGAAAATCAAAGGTTTTCCGGTTGAGATGGTTCTGGCAGAAGAGAAAGTCGAGCTTGACAAGGAGCTTTATCTCGGCGGGACTATCGACAGGGTGAATTATAAACTGGTTATCATTGCCTGCACAGAAGGCGGGATGGAAATTGAGGATGTGGCAAAGAAGTCTCCTGAAAAGGTCAAGAAACTTAATCTGGATATCGATGAAAAGCTTTATAATTTTCAGGCTCAAGGATTAGCTAAATGGCTGGGTGTGAAAGGAGACCAGATAAGGAATGTGGGGAGCATCATCTCCACTCTGTTCAAAGTTTTCAAAAGCTATGATGCTAAATTGGTGGAGATTAATCCGCTGGTTCTGACTAAAGAGGGAAAATATATAGCCTGCGATGCCCGGATGAGTGTGGATGACGATGCTTTGTTCCGGCATAAGGAGCTTTCCGAGATGGGAATTGAGAAAAGGCACGAAGAAGGGGAGATGACCGAAAGGGAGAAAAAAGCAAGGGAATGGGGAATCCCTTATTTAGATCTGGATGGGAACATAGGGATGTTTCCAGGTGGTGCGGGTTTTGGAATCATGGGGAATGATTTCATTCACTATTTTGGCGGCAAGCCTGCCAATTTTATGGACTCAGGCGGAGGTCCCACTCCTGAAAGGTTAGCTAAGATGTTAATCCTTTTAGATGAAAACCCTCAGGTCAAGGCTATTTTCGGGGCAAGGTTCGGGGGAATTTCCCGGTGTGATGATTTTGCCAAAGGTGTGGTGATCTTTTTAAAAGAGCATGGTCTTTCCAAGCCAATGGTCTTAAGAATGACCGGAAATATGTGGAAAGAAGGTCTGGAGATTTTCGAGCAGGCAAAAAAGGAAAATCAGGAGATCTTCAGGAACATCGAGATTCACGGGATTGAAACCCCGATTGAGGAGATTGCCAAAAGAGTGGTTGAGCTCGCAAAGAACAACTAAGTGACTTGACTGTCATTCTGAGTCCTCAGGCCGTTAAAAGCCTTACGGCTCGTAGAGACGAAGAATCTATCTTGCAGAGGACTGCAGATGCTTCGCTGCGCTCAGCATGACAAGCATATAGATCGCGTAGGGGCGGGGCTTGTTGAGCTTAGCGAAATCCCGCACCTGCGGGGTCCCCGCCCGCAAATGAGACGTGGCGTCGGGCTTTACGCCCGACGAGGGGTTTCGTAGTGCGACCCTTTAGGGTCGCAAGGAAACATGTAGCGGAGGTCTTCAGACCTCCAGGGGTTGGGAAGATCGTAGCGTCCGACGTTTCTGTCGGACGGGGCGGAACACCGTTGGGTTAGGGGACCCTATAGGCACAAAGTCAGAAAATGTATCTGTCATTCTGAGTCCGCAGGACGAAGAATCTATCCTTCCTATGGTTTTAGATGCTTCGCTACGCTCAGCATGACAAATAGCCAAAAGTAGACAAAGTTGTAATTATAATATATGCAGCAGAAGCTTAAAATAATCGTTGCTTTAACTGAAAGGGAAAAGGATTTCCAGGATTTTTCTGAAGCTATATCATCATCTCCTCAATTAATGAACAGGTTCGGCCTGATCCGCTCTCAGAATAAAGAACATCTTAAGGAATTACTTCAGGAAACTGATATTCTCATCTCTTTTTCAATTACTCCGGAGAACTTCCAGAGAGCAAAAAATCTCAAATGGATTCATCTGGCAGTTGCGGGAGTGGATGAATCGATTTTTCCCGAGCTTCTAAAAAGCAAAGTAATAATTACTGCCTGCAAAGGTATCCACAGCCATACTATTTCAGAGCATATCCTGGGGATGATTCTGGCTTTTGCTAAAGGGCTTCATTTAAGCACCCTCAGACAAATTCGTAAGAATTGGGCTTTTAATGAAGTGATGAAGCAAAGGTTTGAATTGAAAGGAAAGACCTTAGGGATTATCGGCCTGGGCGGGATTGGATTGGAACTGGCAAGGAAGAGTAAATGTCTTGGAATGCAGGTAATCGGGATGAAAAACAGATTGAAAAAGGGTGAAAAGATTAGATCTGTTGACAGAATTATCCCCAAGGAGAAGTTGCCTGAGCTTTTGAGCCTATCCGATTTTGTGGCTTTGACTCTTCCTTTGACTGATGAGACTTTCCATTTAATCGGAGAAAAAGAGTTAGCTCAAATGAAAAATTCAGCTTATCTTATCAATACTTCCAGAGGGAAGATTATCGATGAGAAAGCTTTAATTGATGCCCTGGAGAACAAAAGGATTGCTGGCGCAGGTTTGGATGTTTTCGAGGGGGAACCACTAAGCCCGAACAGCAGATTGTATGATTTAGAGAATGTGATAATCACTCCGCATGTGGCTGGAACGATGACAGATTACTTCCAAAAAGTTGCCCGGATTTTTAAGGAGAATTTAAGGAGGTATTTAAGCGGCAGGAAAATGATGAATCTGGTGGATAAGAAGTTAGGATATTAAAAGAAAATGTCGAATGACGGATGACGAATAACTGATAAAAGAAAAGGATATGAGATGTAGCGTAGGGCTTTATGCCCGACGTAATAAAGGGTAGGTCAGACATTCTTGTGGCTACGCCAGGCTTCGCTCTCTGACCACGGAGATGAACAGACAAAAATGTCTGTTCTACCGAGGAAATAGTCTCAGGTTTTATATCCGGCGAACATAGCAAAAAAATACAAAGGTAAAAATGGCAATCCTGGTTGACAAAAACAGCAAAGTAATCGTGCAGGGAATAACTGGTGGTGTAGGCAGGTTTCATACTGAAAGGATGCTGCGGTACGGAACAAAAATTGTAGCTGGGACTTCTCCTGGAAAAGGTGGGGAAAAAGTTTTTGGACTTCCGGTGTACGACTCAGTGGAAGAATGCGTGAAAAATCATCAGGCTGATACCTCGGTTATCTTCCTGCCAGCCCAGTTTGTCTTAGAAGCCTGTGTGGAGGCAATCTATGCAGGAATCAAACTTGTCGTAGTTATTCCAGAGCACATTCCTATTTTCGATATGATGCAGATAAGGAAAGAGGCTTTAAAGCATAATGCTTTAGTGATCGGCGGGAACACTGCAGGAATAATTACTCCTGGTGAAGCTAATTTAGGGATAATGCCGGATATCGCTTTTTCACCGGGAAGAATCGGAACTGTTTCCCGCTCCGGTTCTCTGACCTACTATGTGGCTGATACCTTAACCCGAACAGGGTATGGAGAGACAACCTGCATTGGATTGGGTGGCGATCCGGTCTTAGGAACGACTTTTGACGAAATCCTCTGGCTCTTTGAAAAGGATGAAAGGACTAAAGCTGTCGTTCTGGTCGGTGAAATTGGCGGCGTATATGAGGAGAAAGCTAAAGAGACAATAAATAAGATGAAGAAGCCGGTCATTGCTATGGTGGGAGGTCTTTTTGCTCCTCCAGGAAAAAGGATGGGTCATGCCGGAGCAATCGTAGAAGGGGAGATGGGCACCGCCCAATCCAAGTTAAAAGCGTTGGAAGAAGGTGGAGCACATATCGCCAGGACTTTTCTGGATATACCGGAGATTCTGAAGAAATTGGGAATTTAATGTAGCGGAGGTCTTCAGACCTCCACCTGTATAATGAAAAATGGAAGGCTGAAGCCTTCCACTACAATTACTGCAATGAATGAAATCTTGGTCAAAGTCTATCGAAGGAGTACAGTCGAAAGCGTTCACTGTGGCTCAGTGGCTGTAGTTGATTCCAAAGGCAAACTCATTTACTCCTTTGGTGATCCTAATTTTGTGACTTATCTGCGCTCGTCTGCCAAGCCGTTTCAGGTTATTCCTCTCATTACTTCTGGTGCAGCCAAGAAATTCGGACTTTCTCAAAAAGAGATCGCCATAATCTCAGGCTCGCATAACGGTCAGAAGATTCATACTGATACGGTTAAGAGCCTCCTCAAAAAAATCGGCCTTTCTGAAAAAAATCTCCAGTGCGGGGTGCATATCCCGCATTACTATACTGCCAATAATATTATTCCTCCGCCCGGCAAAAAGTTCACCCAGGTTCATCACAATTGCTCTGGAAAGCATGCCGGGATGTTAGGTTTGTGTATCTACTTCGGATGGGACATCAAGAATTATCGTGACCAGAACTACCCCGTTCAGAAAATGATTTTAAAAGCAATTTCAGAGATATGCCAGTACCCGGAGAAGAAGATCGGCATCGGAATTGATGGATGCGGGGTGCCGGTTCATGCGATGCCTCTTTACAATATGGCGCTTGGTTTTTCCAATCTTGTAAATTACAACTCAGAGGACGACAATACTGCGGAAGCATATAAACTCATACTTGATTCTATGAGAAAATATCCGGAGATGGTTTCAGGTGAAGGCAGGTTAGATTTGAGCCTGGCAACGGCCTCGAAGAATAATATATTAGCCAAGGCGGGAGGGGAGGCCCTGAGCTGTTCCGGGATTTTAAGTAAAGGATGGGGAATGGCGGTCAAAATCGCTGATGGGGGTCAAAGGGCAATTGGTCCAGCAGTAATCGAAACCTTAAGGCAGATGGGCTTGCTAAATCAAAAACAGATTTCTGAGGTGAACAAATTCTCCCATCCAATCATCAGGAATTTTAGAGGGGATGAGGTGGGATTTGTCAAAGCAGAATTCAGACTTAGAAAACTATAACCAATGACAGATGACGAATGACTAATAAAAGAAAAAAGGAAAAAGAATTCACAATAAAAACTTTAACACAAAAACCTTTATGAAAAAAGAAATCTTAAAAATCCTGCCGGAGATCAGAAAGATTAAAAATCAGGAGCTAAGAGAAAAGGTTATTTTAACCTGGGAAGAAGGGATAAGGTTGGGTGGTTGGGATATGGAGGATTTGAAGAAAATACCGTTTACTCTTCTGATCGTTGATTCGAGAGTCAACCTAATAGAGCACACTCACGCAGTCACAAATACCGCTCTGAGGGTGGCGGAAGTGGTTTCAATAGCTTATGGGAATTCAGTCAAGATCGACAAAGATGTTTTAATTGCAGGGGGGATTCTGCACGATGTAGGGAAACTGCTGGAATACGCCAAAGTCAAGGGAAAGATAACAAAGAGCATTAAAGGCAAATTTCTGAGGCACCCCTTCTCCGGCTCGGCTTTAGCCTATAAATGCGGAGTTCCGGATGAGGTCCTGCATTTGATCGCAGCCCATTCGTATGAAGGTGACCAGGGTTATCGCTCCATAGAAGCTATAATCATCCATCATGCGGACTTTATAAATTTTGAAGTCCTGAGCGGGAAGACATAGTTCGTAGCGTGACCCTTTTCCTATTGCGGATCCGGAGCAAGCCCCCGTAGGGTAGGACAGGGTCGCATGACAAATGTAGTCGATAAATGCCTTACGACGCCTACGGCGGGCATGGCTCCCCGTAGGGCGGAGGTCTTTAGACCTCCATTTACTGAGAAGGTAGGTCAGACATTCGTGTCTGACCAAGTGTGTACTGTCAGGAGAACAGACAAGAATGTCTGTTCTACCAGATGGAGGGTTGATCCTCCTCTGGCGGAAAGACCTTGATAGTTTTCCGCTACAATTTTATGAGCTGGATTAAAGAGAAGTTCGAAAAAAAGGAGAATTATTTACCTCTCCTTATTTTTATTTTAGCCTTCGGGATAAGATTCATCTACCTCCTGGGCATAAGAAGGCTTCCTCTTTTCGATTTTCCTTTTGCTGATGCCCTTTTCAATTTAGATTGGGCAAAAGAGATAGTCTCAGGAAAGCTCTGGGCTAAAGCTCCTTTTTTTAGAGCTCCTCTTTATCCTTTCTTTTTATCTTTTCTTATAAAAGTCTTCGGAGAAAACTTGTATGTTTTGAGAATCATCCAGATGCTATTTGGTTCTTTTAGCTGCGTTTTAATTTACCTGACAGGTAGCAGGATTTTTAATTCAAAAGTAGCCTTGCTCTCATCTATCTTCGCCTGCTTGTATGCTCCTTTAATCTATTTTGATTTAGAGTTTTTGGACACTTTCTTCATAATTTTTATGGACCTTCTTTTAATCTATCTCTTGCTCTTTGCTCAGAAAAAGCCATCGTTTTTTAGATTGTTCCTTAGCGGAGTCATACTTGGGCTTTCTGCAACAGCTCGTCCGAACATCCTGCTGTTTGCCATTTTCGTTCCTTTAGGGCTAATTTTTTATTTCCGAAAAGAAATAAGTCCGAAAAAAATATTCACTTTCATCCTCTTTTTCGCGATAGGCGTTTTCCTGGTTATCTTGCCAGTAACTCTGGTCAACTATTTTGCAGGAAAAGATTCTGTTTTGATTTCCTGGCAGGGAGGCATCAACTTCTATTTAGGGAATAATCCCCAGGCATCAGGGTATAAAGCTGTTGCTCCTGGGATAAGGACGACCTGGTATGGGATTTATTATGATGGTATCAATTTGGCAGAAAAATTATCAGGCAAAAAAATCAAATTATCGGAGACCTCTGATTTCTGGTTCAAGCAGGGGTTTGATTTTATTTTTAGGGAGCCTTTTGCTGCTCTGAAACTCTATGCAAAAAAGATTGCTCTTTTTTTAAGCGGGTATGAAATCTCCGAAAATCCCAATATCTATTTTTTCTGGTCTGATCCACGAAATCTTTTAAAGCCCTTACTCTGGAAAAAACTCATCTCTTTTCCAGGCGGCATACTTCTTCCTTTAGCCTGGCTGGGGATTTTGTTAGCCTTTAAAGAATGGAAAAAGCTCTCCCTGGTCCTGGGATTTATCTTTACCTATATGGTTTCAGTAATACTTTTCTTCGTGAACACCAGATTTCGTATCCCGGTAATCCCTTTTCTCCTGATTTTCTCTGCCTTTGCCATTTTCAAAATATTCGAGCAGAAAGAGATCAGAAAAAAGATTACGTTGATATTCATTAGCATCCTCTTTATTATCCTTGGAAACATCGACCTGACCAGTCAGATGGCTCCAGTGTATGAAGCCCAGTTTCACTATATTCTAGGAAATGCCTACTTAAAGGAAAACTCTTTTCAAAAAGCAGAAGAGGAGTTCAAAAAATCAATTCAGATTTCAGAAGAACAGCCCAGGGGTTTCACCGGTTTAGGGGTTATCCGCTATATGCAAGGGAACTACCCTGAGGCAGAAAGTCTGTTGAAAAAAGCCCTTCAGGTTGATTCAACCGAGGTATTTGCTTATCGTTATCTGGGAGACATTTACGCCAGAAGAAGAGAATATTCAAAAGCTCTGCAAGAGTACCAGATGGCTTTAGCCTTGAATCCAGAATACGGGGAGGCATATTTCGGGGCAGGATATGTCTACGCTAATTTAGGGGAATTGAAAAAAGCTGTTGAAATGTGGGAGAAAAGTTTAGTATATTCTCCTGATTTGCCCGGGACGAAAAAGAATCTGGATAGAGCAAGAAGACTGTTAGAAAAAAAGTGAAAGGTAAGACGAAGATTAAAAAAGGAAAATAAGAAAGTATTTTGACCTATTACCTACCACCTATCACCCATAACCTAATACCGCAGGAGGAATAAATGAGTTCGATAAACAGAAAGATGCAAAGAAGACAGATCACGTTAGCCACAGATGAATTGCCGAAAAGATGGTATAATATTCTGCCGGATCTACCAGAGCCTCTGCCGCCGCCCAAGGATCCCGAGACTGGGGAATCCCGTTTAAAGGCACTTCCGGAGATACTCCTGGGTGAGTGCCTGAAGCAGGAGTTCTCCACCGAAAGATGGATCGATATACCGGATGAGCTTTTAAGCATCTACCAACAGGCTGGCAGGCCCAGGCCTTTGTTCAGGGCATTGAACTTGGAAAAAAGGTTAGGAACGCCTGCAAAGATGTATTATAAGAGCGAGTTTTACTCTCCCACAGGAAGCCATAAAGTCAACACTGCATTGGCGCAGGCATTTTACGCCAGGGAGCAGGGTTTTGCAAGGCTGACCACTGAGACCGGAGCAGGTCAGTGGGGGACTGCCTTAGCTTACGCTGCCAGCTTAGCTAATTTGAAATGCACAGTTTATTGGGTGAGAGCCGTACATGACTGGAAAAATGACCGACGTGGATTTATGCAGCTTTTTGGAGCGGAGGTGTATGCTTCTCCCAGCAACCTGACTGAGGTGGGAAGGAAATTATACGAGAAGGACCGTAACCATCCCGGCTCTTTAGGGATTGCAATCTCTGAGGGGATAGAAGATGCCAAGAAAGATAAAAATGCGATCTACTGTTTAGGCTCGGTTCTGAATCACGTGCTGATGCACCAGACCATAATCGGTCTGGAGACCCAGGCTCAGTTTGAAAAAATCGGCGAGTACCCGGATCTGGTTATTTCTTGTTTAGGTGGTGGAAGCAATTTCGGAGGGTTCGCTTTACCCTTTATGGGAGATGTGCTGACCAAGGGTAAGAAGATAAGATTTATCGCTGCGCAAAGCCAGGCAGCGCCCAATCTGCAGGGAGAATATAGATACGATTTTGCAGACCACGGGGAACTGACTCCGCTTTTGAAAATGTATACGCTGGGCCATCAGACCAGTTTGCCTCCGATTAAGGGAGATGGCTTAAGATACCACGGCTGTTCACCCATCATAAGTTTGCTCCGGGATAAAGGGTATATCGATACAGTTGCTTATCCTCAGGATGAAAAGCAGGTGTTTGCCCATGCCAGGACTTTCATTCAGGCAGAAGGATTTTTGCCAGCGCCGGAGTCAGCTTACAGCGTCGCCTGCGCCATTGATGAAGCTTTAAAGTGCAAACAAACCGGAGAAGAAAAAGTTATCGCGTTTAATATAAGCGGGCATGGGTTTATGGATATTCCGGGATACCGTGAAGTTCTGGGACTGAAATAAAAAAGTTCAATAGTTCAAAGGCTTAAACGCTCAAAGGCTCAAAGGAGAAAAAATGTAGGGCAAGGCCTCAAGGTCTTGAGACTTCAGCCTTGCAGAATCATGTAGCGGAGGTCTTCAGACCTCCATTGATTGGAAAGGTAGGTCAGACATTCCTGTCTGACCAATAGAATAAATGTGGAAGGCTGAAGCCTTCCGCTACAAAGCGAAGCTGAAAATGAAAGCTTCTACAATTCATTTATAAGGAATCGAATTCACACACAACCAGAAGAGAAATTTACGATATATGAATCAAAATCAATCCATAACTTACGAAGAAAACATAGTATATCACAATTTCAAACCTTTCTTTGAATTAGGCAAAAAGGTTGTAGGTTTTAGCAATGAATGCATTGACTATCTTGATAAATCTAAAATCACTGATGCTACTATAACTGAGCTTCAAGATGTTATCACTAGTCTATGCTTTAGTAGTCGAAAGACATATTATAGTATTCTCATTCTTTGTAATAAGGGTCATGGTGAAGATGCTATGAATTTGACGAGGACAATTTTTGAAAACTTCCTTGTGCAAAAGTTTATTCAGCTAAATTCTGAAGAGTATCTACCAAAATTTTCAAATTATCAATTTCTTATGCAAAAATTTTTTTTAGATAAAGCGAAAAAGAATCATGGTAGCAATTTTCCAGTGATAGATAAAGTAAATAGAGAAATACTTAAACATGAGAAAGACATCTTAGAAAACTATAATCAAATTAAGCTATTTTATGTTAAGGAAGGCAGAGATGAGGAAAAACAGTTGAATAAATTTAAATACGGAAGATGGGCGGGTATAATCAGAAGCAAAATGGCTGAGATGACAGATCTAGTTCCCGATTATGAGAATGCTTTTTCCTTTCATTCCTGTTTTACCCATCCGAACATCTTTGGCTTAAAAGATTTTTGTCTTAAATCAATTTCTGGGACTAACTTTAAGTCCACGCCAAGTGAAGCAGAAATTTTTCCTGCATTGCCTACAGGCACAAGGTATTTTTTACTCTCACTTAGAGAATGGACTAACATTTTCAACTTAGTTAAAAATAGTCAGATAGACTCCTATTTAAATGAATTAACAAAATTAGAAGAAGATTATGTTTGTAAAAATAGTTTCTCATGATAAGTAAAGAGGTAGAAAATATGTCAGGTAAAACGATTATCGAAAAAATCTTGTCCAGAGCTTCGGGCAAGGATGTTTTTGCCAATGAGCGGGTTTGGGCTGAGGTGGATCTGGCAGTGGTGAGGGATTTTGGTGGTCCAAATGTAGTTCTGGAGTTTGATGAGTTCACTAACAAGGGGAAAGTCAAAGACCCGGATAAGATCGCTATGACTTTTGACTATCAGGCACCGGCTAAGGACTTGAAGGTTGCTCAGAATCAGGTTTTGTGCCGGGATTTTGCTAAAAGGCAGGGGATTAAAAACCTTTTTGATGTGAACTGGGGGATAGGTCAGCACGTTCTATTGGAGCAAGGGATGATCAAGCCAGGCTCAGTTGTGGTGGGAACTGACAGCCATATGAACCTTTTAGGTGTAGTGGGTTCTTTTTCTTCTGGTGGCGGGACAACTGATATTGTCGCAGCATGGTATTCGGGAAAGCTCTGGTTCAGAGTACCTGAGACGATTAAGGTTATCTTCAAAGGGAAATACAAAGAGCCAGCTTCTGCCAAGGATTTGACATTGAAATTTGTGAAGACGGTCGGGATGGATAGACCTAATTACAAATCTTTAGAATTCACAGGTGAACCGGTCGATAAGCTTTCCTTAGCAGGGAGATTGACTTTAGGGAGTATGGTGACTGAGGTAAATGGTAAAATCTGCTTTATCGAGCCTTCAGGTGAGGTTCTAAATTTTTTGAAAGAAAGAATAAAAGATAAATTTGAGATTGTCAAAAGCGATAAGGACGCAAAATACTTGGAAGAGGTCGAAGTCGATGTGAATGACTTGATTCCGCAGATCGCTTGTCCTCATTCTCCGGACAATGTTGTGCCAGTGGAACAGGTTGCAGGAAGACCGTTTAATGAAGGTTTTATAGGGTCTTGCACCAATGGAAGATTTGAGGATTTTGAGGTTGCGGCAAGGATTTTAAAGAAAGCTGGAAAGATTCACCCAGAGGTCAGATTAGTCATAGTCCCTGCTACCAGAGAAGTTGCCAGGCAGATGCTTAAATCAGGTCTGTATGAAATCTTCATGGATTTAGGAGCGATGATTGCCAATCCGGGATGCAGTCTCTGTACAGCCGGACATCACGGTGTTTTAGGAAAAGGTGATGTCCTGCTTTCCACCTCCAATCGAAATTTCCTGGGTAAATTAGGAAAAGGCGCTGAGGTCTATCTCTGCAGCCCGGCAACTGTTGCCGCTTCAGCGGTGGAAGGAAAGATCACGGATCCAAGACGATATTTTTGATGTAGTGGAGGTCTTCAGACCTCCAGTGGCGCTGGGGAAGATGGAAAGCTGAAGCTTTCCGCTACATTAAAAAAGGAAAGAATGAAGGGCACATTAGTCAATACGGCAACGGTAATAATCGGCAGCTTATTGGGATTGGCTGTGGGGAGCAGGTTTACCGAGAAGATCAAGACGATTGTGATGCAGGCTCTTGGGCTGTGCACCCTTTTAATCGGGTTGAGAATGGCATTCAACACAGAAAATATACTGCTGGTTATCGGAAGCTTAGTTCTTGGTGGGATTACAGGAGAATTGCTTAGAATCGAGGATGGGCTGGAGAAGATCGGAGATTTGATAAAGAAGAAAGTAAAATCTGAATCCGGAACTTTTGTCCTGGGTTTCGTAACTGCGAGTTTAGTTTTCTGTGTTGGTCCGATGACCATCGTTGGCTCAATTCAAGACGGGATTTCGGGCAAGGCTGATACCCTTTATGCCAAATCAATGTTAGACGGCTTCGCCTCCATAGCCTTTGCCTCCAGTTTGGGAGTGGGAGTGTTTTTTTCTTCTTTAACTGTGCTGATTTTTCAAGGGGCACTGACTTTGTTGGGAAGCCGGTTAGCGTTTTTACTTGAGCCCAAAATACTGAACGAGCTAATTGCCACTGGCGGTCTGATGATCTTGGGAATCGGGTTTTATCTTTTAGATATAAAAAGAATAAAAGTTGGGAATTTCTTGCCGGCTTTAGTGTTTGCGGTTGTCTTAGCCTTGATTTTTAAGTAGCTCATAAATCACAATAACTCGTCCGACATAAAAGTTGGACGTTACGAAGAAAAGAGTGTAGCGGAGGTCTTCAGACCTCCACAAAAAAAGGGTTCAAAAGGGATTTGTCGGGCAGTCTTCGACAGCCCGACCTACCGTAAAGTATGGAGTAGGAGTAGGTCGGGTTGCGCAAGCTACCCGACACTGAAATGTTAGCAGAGGTCTTCGGACCTTCATTGGCGCTGGGGAAAATGGAAAGCTGAAGCTTTCCGCTACAAAACAAGTCTGCTTTCAGCAGTTATGAGCTTAATCGAAACCATTTTTTTCCGATGTAAAGGGTAGATGAAAGAATATAATGAGAGGTGAAATATGGTAGTAACAACTGAAATTAAGCTTCTGGATTTAAGACCTGATTATATCAAAGAAAAATTAGGGAGCAAAAGTAAGGTCTGTCTTTTGAATTCCCATGATATTTTCAGGGCTATCCGGGATGAAAAGGTCATCATTATGGCCTGTAATACCCGGATAAAGCACGTCATTCCTGGAATAATGAGGGCTGCAGAAGAGCTTGATTCGATCGTAATGTTTGAGCTGGCTAAATCGGAAGGTAATCCGGATGGAGGATACACCGGGATGACCCCGGATATTTTCTTCGACACTGTGATAAGTTATGCAGAAAAAACAGGTTTATCCAAGCCATTCTCTATTCATGGTGACCATATAACCACTAAGAATACCTCTAAGGAGGAGATAGAATCCTCCAAGAAACTGATAGAAGCTGAGCTTAAGGCCGGGTACACCTCATTTGCCATTGATTCCTCTTTTAACGAATTAGAAGACAATATCCTCATAACCACTCAACTTGCTCAACCCATAGTGGAATTAGGCCTGGGGTTGGAAGTTGAGGTGGGTGAGGTGAAATCTGCCGGACAGGAGGCGGTGATTACTACAGTAGAGGAAGCAACCACTTTTATTGGCGGGTTATGGAAAAATAGGGTCAAGCCGGACCTTCTGGCTATAAATAATGGGTCCAAGCATGGGAATTATCTGGAAGGGGAGAAGATCTTTATCGACCTGGACAGGACTAAGGAGATTTATGATGTAATCAGAGATAAAGGAGTCTGTATTGCCCAGCACGGGATAACCGGGACTCCTATGCATCTGGTGGGGAAATTCGCTGATTGTGGGATCCGTAAAGGTAATGTGGGAACTGAATGGCAGAATATCGCTCATAAGGGTCTCCCTAAGGATTTAATGGAACAGATGAAGAAATGGGCTGGGGATAATAAGAAGGACATTAAATTTGCCACTAAGGTTTTTGTAAAAGATATTAACTCCATCTCAGAAAAATATCAGAAAGTCATTGAACAGGATGCTTATCAAACCGCCTGTGAATTCATCCGTGCCTTTAGAGCAGAAAAGCTGGCTTCTAAATTAAAGGATAAGCTTTTTAAATAGAGGTTTTGGAACCTTAGAACAAAGGTCGGACAAGGGTGTCCGACCTACGGTAATAAATTATATTCTTTCGTAGTAGGCGGGGCTCCCAGCCCCGCTTGATTGGTAAATATTTGAACATTTTGAAGTTAAATGCCAAATAAGGCTTGACAAATTTCGTTTATTAATTATAATGCTGGCAAAAGAAAGGGTTTGCCTATAGAATATAGTTAAAGGGTATTTGGCAGTATTAAGAGATGGTTTTCTGTTTTCAAAAAGGAGTTACCCTTTAACTATGCCACATTTCATTCCCCGAGTTGATAATTCGTTCAGGCGAATTAAAGCTTCTCGGTTTTTTGTTTATCCGAATTTAAACCCCATGACATTATCCAAAAGGTTTATTATACCTGTTATCCTTCTGGGCTTGTTTCTCTCCACCAATTCTTATGCCTTGGACGAATACAGCGACATTCAGGTCTTGAGGTCTGATAAAAACGGGATAGTATTCAAATACAAAGTCCCTGAGCTGAGCACATCCAGGTTCTCCAGCGGCGATACTCTTTTTGATCTTTTGAGTATTGATAAGTGTCCGCTCTCAAGAGATGATGGATATCCTCAGGTGCCATCCAGGATTGTGGTGATCGGGATTCCTCCTGGAAGCCAGGTAGATGTCAGGGTTTTAGACGAAAATAGCCTGGATAAGGGGAAGTTCAATTTGCCTTTCTTTGAAAAAAAGATTGAAGCTGAAAAAAATCAGGAGCAGGCCCGTACCCTGAAAAAAGATTTGTCTAATACAGATATGTTCTTCCCGGAAAATCGGGTCAGCTACGACCCGCCAGCTTTCATTCGTAATCAGAGAATCTTAAGGCTCAAGCTTTTCCCGGTTCAATATAATCCTGCCAGAAAAGCGGTGAAGTATTATTCCGAAATCACCGTAGAGGTGGATTTCACCGGAGGCGAAAAAACCGAAGGGATGATGGAAAGAGACCTGTTTGAAAACGTTTACAAAGAAACCATTCTGAATTATGAGGTGGCTAAAAACTGGAGGAAAACAAGGGAGGTCGGTTTAGAGAAAGTCTTACAGGTTAATCCTTTCAGTTACTCAGATACCTGGTATAAGATAACACTGCGGGATAAGGGCATCTACAAAATCGATGGGAATTTTCTGGCAAATGCTGGAATAAGCCTTTCCTCAATCGACCCGCAGAAGATAAGGATTTTCAGCGGAGGAGGAAAAATTCTTCCGGTTTCAAATTCGTCCTCCCGGCCGGAATTAAAAGAACTCGCCAGCCTGGTTTCAGACGGAGGGGATAACAAGTTCGATCCGAATGACTATATACTTTTTTATGGCTGGTCAGTTAATAACTGGGAGTATGATTCGACCTCAAAGGGATATAAGTATTATCTGAACCCTTACACCAGAGATAATATCTATTGGTTGACTTTTACCGGGAACTTCCCCGATTTAGCTAAGAGGATGGAGGTCGGAAACGGAAACCTGAATGAACCGAATCCTGTCGTCTCATCGAAATCCAGGGATAGAATCCATATGGAAGATGATGTTATGCTGGCAGAGGATTATTCAGGTGAGCCTTACAATTATTATCAATGGTACTGGCAGACAGGGACTTCTTTTACCTTTTATCCATCATTATCCAGCGTCTTTCCAGGCGATACTGCTATCATCACGGTAAAATATTTCTTAAGCTCTCCCTCTTCTGCCTATCTTGACACTTTTCGTTTGGAGACAATCTCGGTAGGCACCTATGTTACTACAAAACTGACTGATGGGTTACACACCTTACGCTTTAACTTCAACTATCAAACTTATTTAGATTATTATGAGATAGGATATTCCAGAAAACTTCTCTGTTCTTATGATCAGCTCAGGTTTGAAAATCCGGATACATCTGGTGTAATAGAATATAAAGTATCCGGTTTTAACGGTACAGTTCCCTATCTTTTTGAAATAGAAGATAGATTTGGAGTGAAGAAGTTTGAGAATTTTGTCCGTAATGCAGATAGCATTAGATTCCAGGATCAGCTAATAAGAGGCGAGAAAAAACAATTTTATTTGCTGGATCAGTCTAAATTCAAGACACCCCTTTCCATAAGTTCACAACAGATTGCAAATCTGCGAGATGTCTCCAATCAGGCTGATCTTTTAGTGATTACTCATTCTGATTTCTATGGCCAGTTACAGGAATACAGGAGTTTAAGAGAAAATCTAAATAAGATTACAGTAAAGTTAGTCAACGTGAAGGATATATATAATGAATTCTCCTGGGGACTTTTTGATCCGGTGGCTATTAGGGATTTTCTCAAATATGCCTATGAAAATTATTCAGGTCAAGCACCAGCTTTTGCTCTTCTCGTTGGTGACGGAACTTATGACTACAAAGACCTTTTAGGTACACACTCGCCTAACTGGATACCTCCTTTTGCAGTTGATCCCGATAAATCCGTCTCAGACGATAACTTCGTATATTTCGGGAACTACGGCTATCTGGACGAGGATGTCAACGGTGCGGTGGATATGTTCATCGGAAGATGGCCAGTCAAAACTCCACAGGATGTGCAGGTGATAATAAATAAAATAAAAGAGTATGAAACCACTCCTGAATATAATACCTGGAAAAACCTGATAACTTTGGTAGCGGATGACGAATTCGGGCCTCCAGGTAGTGTTACTGAAAGGATACACACTGATGATACGGAGGATATCGCCGACCATCACGTTGGTAAGACTTTTAATCTGAGTAAAATCTATCTAATGGAGTATCCTTTTGATGCTGCCAGACAAAAACCGGAGGCAGAGCAGGCTATAATCAATGCTTTTAACAATGGCACAGTAATAATCAACTATATCGGACACGGAAACCCTAATGTCTGGGCGCATGAGCGGGTTTTTAAACGCGAGCAGGATATCCCCAGGCTGAAAAACAAGAAAAGATATCCATTAGTCTATGCGGCATCCTGCAGTATCGGACTTTTCTTCAGTCCCAATGGCGAAGGGATGGCAGAGGATTTTTTAAGGGCTGAAGATAAAGGTGCAATCTCAGTCATCTCTGCCACCTGGCTGGTTTACTCCTTTGACAATGCGGCTCTGAACGCCAAAGTTTACGATCTACTGTTAGCTTCTGATTCCCTCTCAATAGCAGAGGCACTATATTCTGCAAAGCTTTTAAGACGTTACAACGATAATGACCGTCAGTATATAATCATAGGCGATCCTCTGACTTATCTGGATGTTCCTAAACTTCAGGTTAGATTTATAGAATTAAATCCTGACACAATGAAAGCTTTAAGCCGGATGAATTTTAAAGGAGAAGTTATCGATAAGACAGGACAGGTAGATTCTCTTTTCAAGGGAACTGCTTATCTTTTAGCTTTTGATTCGGATAAACAAAGAAACTATCTAATGGCGCTACCCTGGGGTGGTGTAGCTACGGTAAAATATAGTCTTCCAGGCAACGTTATCTTCAGAGGAAGCGCTCAGGTTAATAGTGGTAAATTTGAAGGAAGCTTTATTGTGCCTAAGGATATGGGGTATGGCGGCAAGGACGGCAGGATAAGCGCGTATCTGGTAAATTCTGATTCGACTATAGATGGGGCAGGTGCTTTAGATTCGATTCCGGTAGCGGGAACTGATACCACAGTCAAAGACAGCCTGGGTCCGGAGGTTAGGATAGCTTTTGTGGAAAATCCAAAATTCATAGATGGAGATACGGTTCAGCCGGACCCTGGTCTTAAAGTTTATGTTTCAGATTCATCCGGGATTAATCTGACCGGCGAATTAGGGCACCGGATCACCCTCTCGATAGATGATGACTGGGAAAATATTCTGGATTTGACCTCAAATTTCCAGTATGATTTGAACAGTTACTCCCACGGGAGCCTGACTCAGAAAATAAATTTAAAAGAAGGTGACCATACCCTGAAAGTCAAAGCCTGGGATAATGCCAACAATTCCACCCTGGCAAATTTCCAGGTCAAGGTTATATCTTTAACCAAAGAGTTATCCATAAGCCAGGTGATGAATTATCCGAATCCTTTTTCAAGATTTACCCAGTTCACCTACGAGCTTTCAGTGCCGGCTGAAAGGGTGGAGATAAAGAT
>JAUYBY010000080.1 GCA_030692925.1 Candidatus Zixiibacteriota bacterium
CGTAACTTGCTTCGGCAGTGTATGCGAAGACCGCCTCAGTTACACTTAACTTCTCTCTCGGATACCAACTTTTATCTTCACCGATCTTTTTGCGCAACACGGCGGCATAGCGTTGGCACAAACTGGCGCGGTTACATTAGATACCAATACCATTACAGTGCCTACCCCGTAAGGCATGGGGTATTCGGTGTGAAAGCAGGACAAGGTAGAAATACGGGAAGGTCTCCTTAAAGGGGAGCATCGAGGTGGCTGGGGCCTAAAGCCCCAGACACTTACATTAGGAAGGTAACAGCAGTGGATATTTAGTGGTTCCGTGACGTGAGTATAGCCATCCTGGGATTTGTGACATACAATTCAGAAGTTACGCATAATGGAAAATAAAGGGGTCTGTACATTGACGGTCAGGAGGAACTGTCAAGGGGCCAAAGTAAACGAAGAACCGAATGTTTAAAGTTCGTAGGGCGGGCACCCATGCCCGCCCGATGTGCAGTTCAGTAGTAGCGTCCGAGCTTCCCAAGTTGGTTCGGGAATTGTCGTCAAGATCCCGCTTCGCGGGAGATTTCCCGAACCATTCTTCGTGCGGGTCATCAGGATTCCCCGCCTTTGGCGGGGAAAATTCCAATTCCCGCACGAACGAGAAGGTTTTTCAACAACTCCTTAGCCTGCGAAATCGAAATGTCAAATTCCAAAAACTTACGCCCAGATGGGCGGCTACATACTCAAAACGCAATTGTGACACAGTCTCTTGGGGGAGAGGGTCGGGATGAGGGGGAATCTGAGAGGAGAAAATCCTGACAAACTTCAACCTATTACCTAACACCTAACACCTTTGACCTTTCACCTTATTTCAACACCCCGGCGGTGGACCCCCAACAAACAGATAATTAATTAAGTATGCCACATCGGCACTGTTGATGGTGCCATCACAGTTGGCGTCTCCCGCCTGCCAGGGTTGGGGCGCAGGTCCATTTACAAAAAGATAATTGATTAGATAGCTGATGTCAGCTGAATTTATCACTCCATCCCCGTTAGCGTCCCCAGAGATTGAACAACCTACACCAAAAGCCCCTATGTTCACACCACCTTCGCCCGTGCCAAGGCAGGGGGAATGTAAGAAAAGGTAATAGTTATCGGAGGCAGTGTCGCAGAAGATAGGGTCGGCTGAAATGCAACCCGCTCCGGGGGTGCACCCATAATAGTCACCTAACGCATTGTTCCAGACATCACAATAGGTTATGGTCGGAAACGAGCTATTCATGGCGTATATTCCATAGCACGCCAATTCGTTTGCAATTATGGTATTTTTGATCTGTGGGGAGGAGCTGAT
Organism: Candidatus Zixiibacteriota bacterium; assembly: GCA_030692925.1. Taxonomy (GTDB): domain Bacteria; phylum Zixibacteria; class MSB-5A5; order MSB-5A5; family RBG-16-43-9; genus RBG-16-43-9. Next base: position 1,328 of record JAUYBY010000080.1, read on the forward strand.
GTTGCACGCGATGCTTCCCAATGTAGCGCTATAGTTTCTGTCAAGAGTATTGTTTACGATCAGCGGAGAAGAATTGGCATAGCAACCGATAGTGGCCACTGAGGACGCTCTATTTTCGATTAATAGGTTGTGGCTGAATGTTCCGGACGCAGAAGAGTAACCAATGGCACTGTTGTATACTGCACAATTTTGAATTAGAGAGTTCTGGCTGATGATTGCTGAACAAGACTCCACATGTGGCAGACCTCGGTCTGACCGATTCGGTGGATCCTGCCAAATCGCTGCTCTAGACGGTTGGGATTCCACGGGAGATCATAGTTGATCATAAGATGAGCGCGCTGCAAGTTAATACCCTCACCAGCAGCGTCAGTAGCGACGAGAATGTGCATGTCTTTGTCCTGGGTGAAGGTTTCCTGAGTCTTCTTTCGCTCTTCTCTACCCACCATCCTGTCTTTTCCTCAGCCTCCTCAAAACTTAAAAACTCATTAAACCAGACTGTCTCCTCTTTTATGGTCATTATCATCCGCTCTGTTATACTCATACCCCCACTCTCCACACACGAGATTTCCTTCTATTGGATACCCCTTTCCCTCACTGTTTTGCTTCTCCAAGAGAGTTTTATCGGAGAATTAGTAGGAATTGGAACCTGGCCTGTTATGTCAATTTAAGGATATTACTCGGGCAGCTACTAAAAAAATGTTGCTATATGGGTGGGGATGTCTTAGCTTTTAGCTGTTAAATGTCCACTCTGTTTGACGACATACATTAGGCTGGATTGGGAAAGGAGGATAACTATGGTCGTTTCGTCTCTTTACTCTCTAAGATTGCCTTGATCTCTCGCTTTTGTTGCTCTCGTGGTAAGTCAACAATGGAGCGGAGTTTGCGCTCTGTGATCGTGGGTTTGGTTAGTGGGTCACCAAGAGAGATCAAAGTTTTCTGAATTTCCACTGATAGATTCAGAAGCCGAAGGATTTGAGTCACGCGTGCTCGGGAGACACCTATCTTACCAGCCAGGTCAGCCCGAGAAGCATATTGTTTGTCTTCGAGCGCCTTCTGCCATTCTTGGGCGAGGGCAATGGGGTTACGATAGAGCCTTAATGGTTTGGGTTTGAGCGTCTTACACCCTTTATTGAAGATCGGAAGCTCGAACATTAACTCGAAAGTTCTGTGTTCCGCACGGTTCAGGGAGTTTTTTGATCTCGGCGAAATGGTAGAGTGAGTCCCGCATGTTTGCGGGATTAACCGCTAAGTTGTCCGAATTTGGATCCATTCTGGACAGGTTCGAGCCCTGCCCGAGGAGTTTTTAACATCTGATCAATAAAAAGGAGGTATTTTATGTTGCGAGTAGTTCACTTTGAAATCAATGCGGATGACCCTGAGAGAGTAGTGAAGTTTTACCAGAAGGTATTTGGCTGGAAAATCGAGAAGTGGAATGGTCCCGTGGCTTACTGGTTGGTGACCACTGGTCCAAATGACCAGCCGGGAATAAATGGCGGAATTATGAAACGAATGAACCCTCAAGCCAGCACTTACAACACGGTGGATGTCCCATCAGTGGATGAATTCACTAAAAGAATTGTGGAAGCGGGCGAAAGATCGTTGCTCCCAAGATGACTATACCAGGAGTGGGCTGGATGGTTTACTGCACAGATACTGAGGGTAATATTTTCGGAATCATACAAGAGGATCCAAAAACCAGGTAAAGGCATAGGAGGCGGGGGCCCATAAGTAATTAGTATCTTGATCTCTTGATGATGAAATTGTGCCGAAAGTCAATCTTTATTTTAGATGAATAAGAGTTCAGTCCTTAGAAACTTTTCTGAGGTCTTAACTTCTAATCTATCCGTAAAACTTCCTCAATCTTATAATCGATTTCTTTTTTAGTAAAAGGTTTTTTTAGAAAGGTTTTAGCCCCGGCATTTAGAATCTTTTCAACTTCCTGCGTTCCGATATGACCGGTAACTGCCACTATCTTTGCGTTATTATCCAGCTCCAGTATCCTGCGAGTTAAATCCACTCCGTTCATTCCTGGCATAGAGATATCGGTAAATACGATATCGAACTTATCCTTTTGATAAATCTCTAGTGCTTTTTTCCCTTCAAGCGTAACCGTCACATTGTGGCCATCTATCTCTATCAGTTTTCCCAGGACTTCAGCTACTACTTCTTCATCGTCCACGACTAATATTTTTAAATTTTTCTGGTTCATCGCTCCCCTCTTGATTCATTCTGCTCGACTACAAGTAAAGTAGGGGTGGAGCTTGACTCCACCCTTCTTCCCAAGGCGGAGATGAACTCCCTACGGGGAGCAAAGCCCGGCGTAGCCGTCGTAAGGCTTTTATCGACCGCCCCTACGCGGGTATAAATCTGTTACTAAAATTGTGAAGTAATATACTCAAGCAGATACATTCCATCCTTTAATTCTAAATAGCAACTTTAGAGATCGCCTGATAAAGTAACTCATTTTTAAACGGCTTGATCAAGACCTCATCCGCTCCGGCCTCTCTGGCTTTCTCCTCCTTCTCCTTCTGGATATGCCCGGTAATGACTATGATTTTGGCCTGCGGGTCTTTCTCCTTCACCTTCTTTATCAGCTCTATCCCATCCATATCCGGCATAGTTATGTCAGATAAAACCAAGTCGAATTTATCTTTTTTGAAAAGCTCCAGCCCTTCTTTCCCGCGAAGGGAGGTTGCGACCAGGTGACCTTTAGATTCCAAAAACTTCTTCAGGCTGGAACAGATGGGGCTTTCGTCATCTACTAAAAGGATTTTTAGTTTCTTCTCTATCTCCTTTGTGGATTCTATTCTGGTTTCCAGAAGAAAATCACGAGGCAGGTTTTTGGAAACAGGGATCAGGATAGTAAATCTAGTCCCTCTGCCTACTTTTGTCTCTACCTCAATCTTACCCTGATAACCATCTATTATCCCATAGGAAAGAAAAAGCCCCAGGCCGGTTCCGGGGATATCACTCTTTCCTAAGACTCCTTTTGTGGTAACAAAAGGCTCAAAGATCTTGCTTTTTATCTCCTCTGGTATTCCACATCCAGTATCTTTGAAAATAATTCGGATACAGTCTCCTGCGGATTCAACTTGAATGGTTAATGTCCCCCCTTTAGGATACATCGCATCCCGGGCATTGGTGATCATATTCAGGAAGACCTCTGAGAATTGTCCGGAGTCGCAGTAGATCTTAGGAATGGATTTAAACTTTTCTATTAGCTCTACGTTATGTTTTTCTAACTCCCTTCGAGTAACAGATAAAACACTTTTCAGTGGCTCGGTTATATCAACTAATTCTTTCTTTGCGTTCTTCTGCCGGGCAAAGGCTAAAAGGTTGTTAGTGATGCTGGATGCTCGCTGTGAGCTTTCCACTATGGTCTCGAAACATTCCTTAATCTGCTCATGTTCTTTCGAGATTAGACCTAACTCCGCATTCGCCATCATCCCGGCTAAGATGTTATTGAACTCATGGGCTATGCCGTAAGCCAAAGTCCCTACCGCGGCTAATTTCTCAGTCTGGATCAGTTGCTGCTGGAGCTTTTTATTCTGGGTTACATCCCTTAAAAAACAATAGGAAGCCATCTTCCCCTGATATTCTACTAAGCTGACGCTTAAATCCACCTCTCTTCTCTCTCCATTTCTGGTTAAAAGAGTGAGCTCATACCTTTCAGGAACCTTTTCCCCTTTCTGCCTTCTATAATACCTATCAACCACCATCTCCCTGTGTTCTGGGGCAACTAATTCTTTAAAATCAACTTCCTTTAGTTCCTCCCAGGAATAGCCGGATAAATCCAAAAACTTCTGATTGGCAAACTTGATGTGGTCATCCTGTATGATACAAATTGCATCATGGGCAAATTGCACCAAATTCCTGTATTTCTCCTCTGATTCTTTTAGAGCCTTCTCTGCCTTCTTGCGCTCGGTGATGTCTCTGGCTATGGTCTGAACCACTTTCTTCCCCTCATAATCTACCAGCTTAGAGCTGACCTCAACCAAAACCTGGGCTCCATCTTTTCTTACCAAGGAAAGCTGGCTAAATTTTCTTTTCTCTTCCGGGCAACCCTGAGAAAATATCTTACTGGTTTCCTCGATCTTATCCTCAGGGAAAAGTTTCCAGACCTTCATATTAAGAAGCTCTTCCCGGCTATAGCCGGTTAATTTAAAGGCTTCCGGATTTGCCTCTAAGATATAACCGCTCTCACAATCTGTGACCAGTATGGCATCCTTTGCTTCCCGGAACAGATTCTCATATTTCTCGCTCATCTCCTTTTCCTTCCTCCAGTGTTCAATCTCTGCTTTTGCTTTTTTCTTGTTGGTCTGAAGGATATAGAGGAAACCAATCAAAAACCAGATGGGGATTATTAACATTAAAATCAGGGTACTACCTAATATATGGGTCACCTCAAAAGCAGGAGTGACCACAGCTAAACTCCAGCGCTTCTCTCCCAGATTAACCGGGGCAAAAGCTACCAGATTTTTCTGGCTACCTTTGACGCAGGACTCACCTGTTCCGCTTTCACCCTTAACCATCCTTTCCTGTATCTCAAAAGAACCATGGCATCTCTGGCACTCACCCTGGTTCCTGAAGATATTTCTGAACTCCATCTCCGGATGCTTGGGTTGAACCAGTAAGTTCCCTTCATCATCCATAATCCAGAAATTTCTGACTTTTTGCAATCTGGAGAGAAGCTGATTGGTAATGGTATTCAAATCTATGGAAAAAGCAAAGACCCCGGCAAACTCTCTTGCACTGGGAGTGGATGAGGAAACAGCCTCCTTATATAACGGCACTGATATATATACCCTCTTTTTCCCACCTTCCTCCAAAACTACATTGGAGATAAAGGGTCTGCCTGTAGTTTTTGGCTCTTCGAAATAGCTTTCCCTCCGGTAATCTTTTCCTATGAGCTTTTTCTGCTTTTCATCCTCTGAAAATATGTGGATTAAAACACCATTTTTATCCAGCCTCATCAGGGAAGTCGTCACTCCCTTCATCTTGTTGGAAACCAATCCCATCTCATACTCACACTCTCTAAGGTCACCCGCCTTGACAAAGGGGTTGTTTGATAGGTAGGCCTTCAAATCGCGTAGAGCCTCATCGAAAAGCCCCTCTAAATTTAATGCCATCTCCTGGGCTAAGTTCAACTGCTGTTGGTTGTAGAGCTGGGCCAACTGAAATTTATTCACCTGGTAGATATGATAAATCAACCCTAAAATAAAAATCAAAAGCCCAAACATTATAGCCCAGAAAAAATGGTTTTGTTTCAACCTGATTTTCATTATTTACTTCCTTTCCTTTTTTCTTAAAGAGAACTTATCTTACCGTTTAAATTTTCTACTTCAGGATAGTTTTTTTTCTTATTCAGTCAAGTAAAATTTGCTGGCAAGTCGCTTTTGGAGATAGAAATCTATTTCAAAGGGCCCCCCCTTTTTAGGAAGATTAGATTACGGTACTTATAATATTTATCGGAAATAGAGGATAAAGGATTAGCCCGTTGGTGTTCGATAAGTCGAGCCTTAATAGTATTATGACCTCACCCTTACCCTCTCCTGAGAGGGGAGGGAGGGGTCTTTCCACAAAAATAAAAGGGCAGGCACATAAAGACTGTTGCCGAAGAAGGTAGCCGCAAGTCCTACCCGCCTTGGCAGGCTTCTCGAAGTTCAGCTTGCGATTAAGTAACTCACCCTAAATCCCTCTCTTAAAAAGAGAGGGACTTCTCCCTTCTCTTTTTAAGAGAAGGGGATAGGGGATGAGTTCAAAAGCGCCCGCAGGTCGGCTACCAACTACTTACCAATCACCCTATGAAAATCATATTTCTTATGGTAATCTAAATTTTAAAATTTGTGAGTTGAGCAACAACCCCCATAGGCCTGCCCCTACATTTTTCATTCGTCATTTTCTTTTACATCCCATATTTCTCAATTATCGCATCCTTATCCTTTCCCAGTATATCATATTTTTTGCCGACCTTGACGAAGGCTTCAATAGCTTTGTCCAGGTGTTCAGTCTGGTGCACGGCTGAGATCTGAACCCTGATCCTTGCCTGTCCTTGAGGGACCACCGGGTAAGAAAATCCGACAACGTAGATTCCTTCATAATACAGGTCTTTGGCAAAATCCTGAGCCAGCCTGGCATTATAAAGCATAATCGGGCAAATCGGGTGAACCCCTTCCCTTCTACCTTGCTCTGGGACAGTCAGAGAAATCGAACTGTCCCTAATCTGAAACCCGGCCTCTTTCATTTTTTCCCTGAAATATGTGGTATTTTTATGTAGCTTATCTAAAAGCTCTGTGTTTTTCTTCAAAAGCTCTAAAACCTTTATGCTGGTGTAAACTAAGGAAGGCGCTAAGGTATTGGAGAAAAGATAGGGTCGGGAACGCTGTCTTAACAGGTCTATTATCTCCTTTCTGGAGCTGGTGAATCCTCCGCAGGCACCTCCCAGCGCCTTTCCCAAAGTGCTGGTGATGATATCTATCCTTCCTTCAACTCCACGATACTCAATTGAGCCTTTTCCGGTTTTCCCCAAGATGCCGGTAGCATGCGAGTCATCTACCATAACCAGAGCGTTATACTTTTCCCCTAAATCGCAAATCTGGTCTAATTTGGCGATGTCCCCGTCCATAGAGAAGACCCCATCTGTGGCAATCATCCTTATTTTGTATTTACTACACTCTTTAAGCTGAGTTTCTAAATCTTCCATATCGCCATGCTTGAACCTTTTCCTCTCTGCTTTGCATAGCCTGATCCCATCGATTATGCTGGCATGATTAAGCTCATCGCTTATCACCACGCAGTCCTGGTCTAAGAGGGTTTCGAAAAGCCCTCCATTGGCATCAAAGCAAGAGGTATAAAGGATGGTATCTTCAGTGCCTAAGAATTCAGAGATTTTTCTCTCCAGCTCCTTGTGAATATCCTGGGTGCCGCAGATGAATCGTACTGAAGCCATGCCAAAACCGTATCTTTCCAAACCCTCTTTGGCCGCTTTAATCAATTCTTGATTGCCAGCTAAGCCCAGATAATTATTGGCACAGAAATTAATGACCTCTTTCTTCTCTGCACCCGGAGGAAACTCCACCTTAATATCTGCCCCTTGAGGAGAGAGGATATACCGTTCTTCTTTATTCAGACCTGCTTCTTTTATCTTCCTTAACTCCTCTTCATAAAACTCCTTAACTATTCCGTAAGCCATAATTACCTCCCACTTTCTCAAAATTTATAATTCTAAAATTAGAATAATAACTTCAGATGTTTTTAGCAAGTGGAAAATAAATTAGAATTATACCTTAGAGATAGATTGGAACTAAGTTTAGGAATATTAAAGGACCAGTGCAGTTAAATATTTATTCGGTGAATTTATGAAATACTATCTGCCATCAACTATGAACCATTAACCAAAAAATATCCCGCTCTACGAGTCGTAATGCTTTTATCGACCAAAGGCGGGATATATTTTTCTGAGGGTGGATGGGATCGAACCATCGGCCACCTGCTTAAAAGGCAGATGCTCTACCACTGAGCTACACCCCCAAAATAATCCTGGTAAAATTTCTATACGTAAAAACTACCAAAAATAAAACCAAAATATATTTCAGCTTAACTAAAATATAGGTTCAAACCCTTTTGTCAAGCGAAAAGCTTCCTTGCCGTCATTGCGAGGAGTCTCCCCGCCTTTGGCGGCGGACGACGAAGCAATCTGACTCCCGCAGATAGACGGATTGCTTCGCCCGTAGGGCTCGCAATGACACCCTTATTAATCCTTCTGCTCTTCGTCCGAATTTGGATCCATAGGATTGGTGTCTTCACCAACGAAGAAAAGGTCGTTGGTCAGGAGACCAAACGACCAGCTAATGACATTCTTCTTTGTCCCGCTGGAACTGGAGAATAGAAGGGCGAGTCCGCCTTCGGTGGATCGCCCCTACAAAAACTGCCTGTCTCGCTGAGGTAGGAGTTGAACACTCTCCTTAGTTTTTATCTGTCATTTTCTTAGTCCACAGAGCATATGATATTTCCCTATCTGCTCCAGGCTTATCAGACCTTTAAAAATTTTACCCTGCATCACCGGAATAACTGAAAGCTTTTCGGAATTCATCCTTTGAAAAACCTCAGACAAAGGGGCATCCTCAGTTGTGCTGGTAAACTCCCGGCTCATAATCTCCCTGATCCTAGTCTCTTTGGAGTGGTTATGCAGGGCTGAAAAGAATATTTCCCGGGATAAAATCCCTAAGACCTCTTTTCCCTCCATAATGGGAAAATCCTGCTGCAACCCGTGGCAGATTTTCTCCAAGACCTGGCCCAGGGTATTATCCGGCGAAATAGGCTCGATATTGGTGAGCATAGCTACCCGAACTGGAATATCTGCTATTTCCACCTTTAGCTCGGTTGCTCTCTTTTCTCCTTCTGCCCCTAAAAAGATAAACACGGCAATCAGGGCTAACCAGGGGTTGAAAAACAAGCCGAAGAAGAAAAACAAAATGGCTAAGAACTCACCTATGCCTACAGCCACCCGGGTGGCTTGTAGTAGATCCATCTTCAGCCCTAAGATTCCCCTTAAAACTCTCCCACCATCCATAGGAAATGCCGGAATCAAATTAAATATCGCCAGCATCAGGTTTATCGCAAACAGGTTAAGAAGAAGATTACCCTGAAATATGGAAATATTCACAGCCTTTGCCTCAGGAAATAGTAACCGGTAGGCAAAAAAGAAAATTAACGATAAAACGATGCTGGTCAAAGGACCGGCTAAGGCGACATTTATCTCCTGTTTCGGTTGTGAAGGCAGCTCCTCCATCTCCGATACTCCGCCTATGGGGAGAAGAATGATATCCTTTATCTTGACTCCATACTTCCGAGCCACCAGACTATGGGCAAACTCGTGAATGATAACGCATAAGAAGATCAGGATTATGCTCACAATCCCGAATAAGCCGGAACGGGCCCCCTGAAGCCTGCTCCCGTAAAGCCCGATGAAAATCAGGAGCAGAAAGAAAGTGATATGAACCCTTATCGGTATTCCAAAGAACTTAGCGATCTGAAATGACCATCTCATCGTAAGCCTCCTTTAGGATTATAAATTCGATTAGAGTAAAATCAGTTATTCCATAGATAATTATGATTAAATCATGTCCTGCTTGTCAAGATTTTTCTGGCGAGGTAGGGGCGTATTGCAGTTCGACGATTCGACAAGCTCATCGTGCTGAGCCTTGCCGAAGCACAAGCTCACCGTCCCGACTGTTCGTCTTTGCTCACAGTCCCTGAGTCTTCGACCCTGAGACTCAGACCCGAAGGGCGAAGTTGAAGGGAGCAAAGTCGAGGGACCGACTCACTGCTCTGACTGTTCGACTGAACTCACAGTCCCTGAGCGAAGTTAAAGACAATACGCCCTTACAAAAAAAATCCCCCCTTGATTTTCTAAGTTCTAATAATTAAGTTTCAGCTTGCGTAAAACTAATAAATACTGCAACCTTAAACCCGGGAGGTAAAAATGGCATATTCGCCCAAGAATTATGATGCTTTATTAGGGATGGAGGGGTTCAGCGATACTCTGCTGAAAAACCATTTCACCCTGTACCAGGGGTATGTTACCAACACCAATAAGATTCACGATATGTTAGTTGAGCTACATAAAGCTGGAAAAACCACCGGTCCGGATTATGCAGAGCTGAAGAGAAGGTTTGGCTGGGAATTTAACGGGATGAGGCTGCATGAATTGTATTTCGAGAACCTGGGAGGCAAGGGAAAGTTTAACCAGACCGGTAAATTGAGCAAAAAGTTAGCTGAGGATTTTGGAGGCTACGAGCACTGGGAATCTGATTTCAAAGCCACAGCTATGATGAGGGGGATAGGCTGGGTTATCCTCTACCAGGATAATCTTTCCGGAAACCTTTTCAATCAGTGGATTAACGAGCACGACGTTGGACATTTAGTCGGCTGTACCCCGATTTTAATTTTGGATGTTTTCGAGCATGCTTTTATGATAGACTATGGTCTTAAAAGGGCGGACTACATCGCCGCCTTTTTCAAGAACATCAAATGGGAAGCAGTTGAGGCCAGACTTAAATAGAGTTGGGAGTTTGGAGTTTGTTAGTTTAGCGTAGGGGCGGGTTTGAAACCCGCCTCTACCCTAAAATTCATACCTTAAGATCGAGTAAAGATTATCGTTTTTATCCAATTGACCTAAAAAGGTAGTCCTTTTTTCTCCTCCAAAAAGATTACCCCCTAAAGCTACCCAGAGATTGTCTGTGATTCGATAATTAACTTCGGGAATGAAAAAATAGTCCTTATCCGTGGGGCTATAAAATCCGAAGAAGGATAGTTTCAAAGTCTGATATTTTAAAAGCTGAGTAGCTCTGAAAGTTAGAACTTGCCGGAACTTATCCTGTTCAGGAAAACCTGGAGGAAGGCTCTTTTGATAATTTTTATAATCTTTCATATACTCACCATAATATTGCCCGCTATAAGTGAAATCGGTCCAGCCCTGTCTTTGATAACCAATCAAAAATTTACTAAAAGAATTAGGGATAAGAGGGTCTTCCCCTCTACGGTCCTGCCGGGAATCATAATAGCCATATTCTAAACTGAGTATTCCATTCAGAAGATCTCTTTGTAAAGTAAATCCATAAACTGAAAGTTCAGGGAAAAAGTAGGTAATCTTTGAAGGTGTGGGGAAACTATCCGGGAGGATAGAGGGGGTTCGATAAAAACCCCTGTAAAGATAAAATGAAAGCTCAAAATTGGAAAGGGTGCGGTAAAGACGCAACGCCTCTTCTACATTTTCAAATTTTGAATCAGGCTTTTGGATCTGTTTAAAAGACACATTAAGAAAAGGATCAAAGAGGAAGAAATTTTCAGAGGTAGGGTAATTATCGGATTCAAAAAAAGGTAACAAAGCTAACTCGGTTGAGAATATATCTGAGGAAAAGCTTATTCTTAGCCCATCTACCCCCAATTTTAGATATTCCATAGGCCGGCCTGAAAAAAAGGCTTGCCAGTCCTTGGGAAATAGATCATTAATAAAGAGCAAATCCCCTAGCCCCCAGGTGATGATCTGGCGGCCAATCCTAAAATCAAAAGCCTTTAAAGGATAATCTAAATACGCCTCCCGAATTTCAAGGCCGGTTTCCTTTTTCAAGGCATTTTCAAAGAAATCAGTTTTGGCAAAAAATTTTGCTTCTCCAAAGGATCCAAATTCGGATTTTTCAGAGCCAGAAAATTTGAGCTGAAACCTGTGATCCCCCAAGAGAAAATCACCTTGAGCTAAGGGAGGAACCAGCCCGGTGGTTCTAAATGAATAGTTAGTTTGAACAAAACCGTGCCACTCAATTTCCCGGGAAAAAGAAATTGAGAAAAGAAAAAGGAAGATAAAAAATGAGAAAATCACCTTTTTATTCATTTAAGCTCCTTTTTCTTTTATCCCTAAAGCTTTCAGGATACTCATCATTGGACACCAATTAGTAAAGCCAGACTGAAACAGACTAAAGCCCACCCCTAAAGTTAAAAAAAGCCAATTATAGGAAACAAAATGAGCTAAGATCAGACTGAAGAGAATCAAAGCCCCGGAAATTAACCTTAAAGCTCTTTCCAGATACATTTTAAAACTCCTTCATTTTATCCATTTTGAAGGTGGATTTTTCAAATATCTTTCCGTGAAAAGATTTTCTTCCATCCCCAGATTATATTGGATATCTTTAAAGCTGACCAAGGTCTGATGACCGGTTTTTACATTTTGCATTCTTCTTTTAGTCACTGTCCAGAACCCCTGGATCTGTTTGAGTTCCTCTGCGCTAAAAATTTTGTAGAGCTCACCCTTTAAATCGTAATACTCCTCTTTTAAAGGAAGGAAGCTCTCTTTATCTATCCAGGAAAGCCTATAGCTATAGTCTGCGCTTTTAGGGTCCTTAGGGACACTTTTCAAAACATAACAATCCCCTGCCTGTCCCATGGATCCAAAATCGGAGATTTTTTCTTCTCTCAGGATAGAAAAATCATCCTCTTCTAAGTCCCTGCCTGAGACATCCTCATAAGTGAAATCCGAGCCCACAAAGCTAGAGCGCTTGTCTTTAGCTGCAATCCTTTTGACTAAATTTAAAGCCGGCATAAAAAGCCAACGGTCGTCATCTTTTTTAGGGTATTTGTAAACCATAAAGCTCATCCCCCGCACATCTGCGGGCTGATGAAAATAGATAAAATATTTCTGCTCCAATCCTTTGGGTGAGTTTTTCCTTAACATAGTTAACTCTCTTATTCTCTCTTGGCCACCCTTTTCGATAAGTTGCATAGAGACCAAAACCTTGAAATCCTTCCCCGGATAGAAAAAGTACCCCTGGTACTTAGCGGCCACTTCTGGAGCGGTAAATTTTTCCTGTCCCCAAAGAACAGATGGGCTGAAAATCACAAAAAGACCTAAAGTCAAAAAATATTTTTTAAGCATAAACCTCCTCCTTTTATGGTGAGTTTATCGAACCATTTTGGGCTTCGGTTTTGAGTTCTGTGATTAAAAATCTTCGAAAAAGAACAATAAAAGCCGGGAGATAAATCAGAGTCAAAAAAGCTGAGATCATCATTAAAGAGGCGATGAAGATTCCCACGGTGCTATAGGGCGTCAAACTGGCAAAAATCATAACTGAAAAGGCTAAAGAGAAAAGCAGAGCATTTCTTAATATTCCTTTGCCCGGTCTTTCTACAGTCCAGATCAAGGCTTTTTGCAAATCTTTTTCAGTCTCATATCTCTGTTTGAACCTCTGAATGAAATGTATAGCAAAATCCACAGCCATACCTAAGGACAAGGTTGATAAAACCGAAATGGGCATATCGAAATCCTTTCCGATAAAACCCACAACTCCATAGATTAAGACTATGGTGAAGATCAAAGGAAAATAACTTAAAAGACCCCATTTGAAAGAGCGGAAATTGAAACTCAAGATCAGATAAACTAAAATCAATGCCAGGATAAACACTTTGACCATATCGAAAAGAACTTCATTATTCCAGACCAGGTTGAAATAGGCGATTCCAGCTGGTTTAAACTTCAGGTTTCCATTGGGAAAAGACTTCTGATAGTCATCTACCCTATCTATCACTTTTTGCATGGCCTGAGCATCCCAGGTCTTAAGCTGAACCATCAGATTGGCTTGCTGGTAGGGATAGTCCACCAGGTTGTCTAAAGTGGAAGGCTTAGTCGCCATCCCAAACATAAAGAGATATTGTGCGATCACTTTTCTATCTTCTGGGATTTTCTCAAACTCAGGCTTATCCTGATTTATTACCCGGTGCATTCTCTTAATCAAGTCTGTTAAACCAGTGGTTTTGCCAACAACCTCAACTTTTTCCAGATCTTTTTGAACTCCTTCTAAATATTTCAAATTCTCTGGTTCTTTCATACCCTCCGGGGTGTTTGTCTGGGCAACCAGATATCCTAAGGAGGTTCCACCTAAATTTTCATTCATTATTTTATCTGCTTGTCGGATCTCGCTTTTCTCCTTAAACCATTTGACCATATTGTTGTTGACTTTAATTCGGCTAATACCTGCTATAGCCAGAACCAGAAGGATAAAACCTATTCCTAAGAGGATTTTCGGTTTTGCAGTGGCAAATCTTCCTAACTTCCCTAGCCAAACTGAAGCACCTTTTTCCAAACTATCTCTTGAAGAAACTTTTAATAATTTCTCTTCCTTCACCAGCATCATCACCGCCGGGATAAAAGTGAAACTCATAAACCTGATCACCACAGTTCCGAAAGCCACAAAAAGACCAAAAACCCTGACCGGGATTATCCCCCCAATAGCTAAAACTCCAAAACCGACTGCGGTTGCCAAAGCCGTGTATCGAACTGGCGCTCCCACGGTGTTAATCGTATCTATTACCGCTTTCTTTTTATCTTTCACCTCATTAAACCTGAAATAAAATTCATTGAAGATATGAATGCTATCGGTGCTTATAGCCATTAAGAAAACCGGGATCATAGAGCTCATTATATGTACTGGAAAACCCAGTCCAATCAGCAGCCCCATACTCCAGACAATAGACATCATCGCCACACCCATTATGGAAAAGACTAAGGGCAGATTTGCGAACATCAAGAACAAAGCCACCATCATAATCAGGCCGGCTAAAGGCGAAAATAGCGCCATCTGCTTGAACATTTCTGCTCCAAAGGTATCCCTGGCTACCGGGTCTCCGGCTATATAATATTTTTCCTCACCTTTTTCTTGACTGATGATCTTTTTTATTTTCTCAGCTATTTTCTTGCCATTGGCTCCTGGTTCCAAGGGAACATAGATGGCTGTGGTTTTTCCATCTTTGGAGATCAAACGCCCCAGCCAGATGGGATTATCATACAAGCTTTTCTTAAAGCTTTCCATTTCCTTTTCTGTTTCCGGGATTTTGGTCAAAAGAGGTTGAACCGTGAGATTATTCCCTTCAGCTACCACATTATCCGCAGTAGTAAAACTGGTTACATCCTCCAGAACCACGCCTTGGAGTTTTAAGATCTTGTCGGTGATCCTCTCAATCTTCTCTAAGGTCGAAGGGTCAAAAATTCCTTGCTCCTTTACAATTCCAACGACTATCATATCCTTGTGCAGGTTGAAAGTTTTTTCCACTTGGTCGTTGTAAACTCTCACCTCAGAGGAGGCTGGTAACATATTTTTGGGATCGGTGTCAGTTTTGACTTTGGGAAACTGGGTAGCAAAAATAAGGGTTAAAAGTAGGATAAGAAAAATGGTTAGCTTAGGATGCTCTATGGAAAAACCAGTCAGTTTATTCATTTTTTCCCTCGTTTTTAATTTCTGTTTCTAATAAAATGGGATTGGTAAGACAGAATACGCCCGGACAGCGTTCCTGGGCTAATTTTTCGATCTCTTTCAGTTTCTCCAAGGATACATCGCTTGAGACCTCCACGGTTATCTTTACTTTCTTAACTATAGGGTTGTCAGATAGACCAAGGGTTTTACTTAAATCCACTTGGTTTTCAGCACTCACCCTTAAACCCCTCAAATTAATACCTTCGAGATTAGCTAAGGAAACAAAAGTGGCCGCATAACAAGCACACAGCCCATATAGACAATATTGAATCGGATCCGGCTTTCTCCCCTCTCCTCCCATAAAAGGAGCCTGATCCGAAAAGACCATTTCATCCCCTAAAGCAAACTCAAGCTTAGCTTGAAATTGAGGCAGATCTTCTTTCAGGTTCCATTCGCCAGAAACCTTTTTGGATTTAAGGGCTTTGGAAGGGTCTTTTTTCACTTCCTCTATAAATTGACCTATCTTATCCATATCCACATTGTGAATTTTCATCTCAAAAACTCCTATGAAATTGGGTGGTGTCTCTTTTTAGTTTTTGTTTCTTCGGTAAGAAGCAGGCTATCTTTCTGGATTTGTTCTAAAAGGATCTCTCTTAACAGGTCAAAAGCCTCAAGCATCTTGGGATTAGCTATCCGATAATAAACTTGATTCCCCTCTTTACGACTGGAAAGGATCCGACGATCTTTCATCATCGACAGATGCTGGGAAAGATTTCCAATTCCCAGCTTTAGTTTTTTTGCCAACTCACCCACCGTGACTTCCTTATCTCTTAGGGTGTTTATGATTTCAAGTCGGGTGGGATGAGAAAACACCTTACACATCTCGGCATGATAGAAGTAAATCATTTTTTCTTTAGCGCTTTTATTTTTCATATACAATTTAGTATTTTAGAACTTTATATAATACTTAAACGATGTTTTTTATTAAATGTTTGAAGTTTTTTTAAAAAAATTTTATAGAGGGAACTTTAGGGCCAGATGGAGGTCTGAAGACCTCCTCTATAGGTCTCCATTTAACTTTTTGCTGGGGCAGGAGTTGAACTCCTGCCCCAGATTGATTTGTCAAGCAGTCTTGAAGGACGTGCTTGACCTACGAAGCTGAAGCCATCTGTTTTTTTAATTAGATCTTACCGAGATTCAAGATTTCATGCCCGAGCTTTTTTATCAGATATCTAACGTGGCTCACGAATAATATAGATCCAGGGTAGTTCATCAAAGCGTTCTCTAAAGTTTCCCGGGCATCGATATCCAGATGATTGGTCGGCTCATCCAAGATTAAGAAATTTGCCCCGGATAAAAGAAGCTTGGCTATCATCACCTTCCCCTTTTCCCCTTCACTTAAATTCTTAATCCTCTTGAAAACCGAATCTTTTCTCAACATCAATGAGCCTAAAACTGTCCTGATCCAGACCGGGTCACCTGATATATCTGATGAAGTTGCCTCTTCCAGTACGCTCTTCTCCTGGGATAACCCTTTTCTCTCTTGATCGAAATATCCGATTTTAACCTTATGACCTAAAACCACCTCGCCTTTATCCGGTTCAATTTCTCCTAATATTATTTTAAGAAGTGTGGTTTTGCCAGACCCATTAGCTCCCGTAAGAGCCAGGTTTTCTCCCTTTAGAATAGAAAAATCCAAATCAGTAAACAGCACTTTATTGCCATAAGATTTAGATAAGTATGTTACGGAGAGGACCAAATTCCCGGATGGAGTAAGATCAGGAAAATCTAAAGATACCCTTTTCTCCTCAAACGGTTTTTCCACCTTTTCAACCTGTTCAATCCTTTTCTCCACGGCCTTAGCCCTTTTTGCTAACTTGGCGGCAACCGCAGTTATATGGCCTTTGGCTCCACCCGCGCCGATTCTTTGCTTTTCCTTACGTTTTGCCCAGACCTTTCTCCTCTGAGCTTCAATTTTCAATCTTTTAACTTCTTTCCTTTTATTCTCATACTCTCTCCACTGCCTTTCAATCTCCTCTTCTCTTTGCTGGTAATAGGAACTGTAATCCCCTTTATATTCTTTCAGGGTTCCTCTTCTTAAATCCCAGATTTTGTTAACAGTTTTATTTAAAAAGGCTCGGTCATGCGAGACTATGAGCAAAGTGCCTTTGAAATCCGTAAGCCATCTCTCTAACCACTCTAAGCTGGATAAATCCAGGTGATTGGTGGGCTCGTCCAGGACCATAAAATCAGGTCTGGATAAAAGGATTTTGGCCAAGTTCGCTTTGGTTTTCTGGCCACTGGAGAGCAGTTTAAAATCAAGAGCCGTTTCATCTTTGGTAAAGTTCAATCCGCGTAAAGTTTTCTCAGCCTCAGCTTTTACTCCCCAGCCTCCTGCAGATGCAAATCTTTCCTGAAGAAGGGTATACTCAGTTGCTCTGCCCGCATCTGATGAATCTCGTTCTAAATTCTTGAATTCAGAATAGAGTTTTTGGATTTGCGAAAAAGCTTCTAAGGTGTAGTCTAATACGGACCCTTCATACTTTACAGTGCTTTCCTGCCTCAGATATCCTACCTGAAGATTTGACTTAGACTGAACTCTTTTCCCGGAAACTGACTCTTCTTCTCCAAGGATTATTTTCAAAAGGGTAGTTTTCCCGCAGCCATTCGGGCCTATAAGTCCTATCCTGTCACCTGAATTAATATCCAGGTTCACCCTTTCAAAAAGATTCCCCTCGCCGAAAGTATAGCTGAAGCTTACCTCTTTCAAACCTATCAGATGCATATTGTTCTCCTCAAATGAAAAAGCCGAGTGAGCTCTCCTCGGCTTAAAGATTTCTTTAACTTGATTTACCAAGCACCCTGCCAAAGGCGGGAATGCTTGACCTGCAAAAATAAATATACCAATAGACCCCGAAAGAAAAACTCAGTTCAAAAACCTGGAAAAGATGTCTATTGGGTTATTTCACAAAATATACTCCTTTCTTGAATAGGATAATAAATCAAAAATAATAGTCAAGATATTTTTGATCATCTAAGGGCTTGATGAATCAAGCCCCTACCTTAAAGATTTGTTTTAGGACGAAACCGGTTGTAGGGGTTCGATCTATCGAACCCAAATTGGTTTTCCCCCCATGTTTAGACGGCTATTTAATTTCTATATCATAAGGAGAAACATAAAATATCTTCTCCTGGCTCATCTCTTCTAACCTATCGATATCGTTTAAGATTTTCTTAGAACCCAGAAAGGAGAAAGTCTCTTCAAAGTTAAATCCGAGAAATCCCCATCTTTTAGGTAAGCTGACTATCTCAACTAAACTTCCTTCTTTTATTCCGGCTTTTATTCTCGCGATTTCGATTGCCTGTTTTAACCCGCCCAGCTCATCCACCAGTCCGTTTGCTTTTGCTTGATTTCCGGTCCAGACCCTGCCTCTGCCGATCTTGTCGATATCATCAAAGCTTCTCTTCCTGCCTTGAGCTACCTTATCTACAAAATCATCATAAAACTCTTTTGTCTGTTTTTTTACAATCCCTCTTTCCTCCTCAGTGAAACCACGGGTGCTGGTGAAGAAATCTGAATGTTTACCTCTCTTTAGGGTCTGGTTAGTAAAACCTATTTTCTGATATAAACCTTTTAGGTTGAATTTCCCGGAGATAACACCAATAGAGCCGGTTATGGTTCCTGGATCAGCTATGATGGTATCACCAGGACAGGCGATGAAATATCCTCCTGAGGCGGCTACATCTGACATAGAGACGATAAAAGGTTTCTTACCTTTACACAGGATTATCTCCCTCCAGATAACATCTGAGGCTATGCCTGAGCCACCCCGGCTGTCTATTCTAAAAACGATAGCTTTAATGCTATTATCCTCCCTTGCCCTTTTAATTGCTCTGGCAATGGTCTCTGACCCCATCATCTTCCCCAGGAAAAAATTGTTACTGCTTTCTCCTGAATTAATCAGACCAGTGGCAAAGATGACTGCAATCCTCTGAGGTATCTCCCAGGTATATTTATAATTTTCCTCCTTTGCATATCTTCTAAAACCTATCTTGTGAGGCTTTTTCCCGGTCATATTCTTGACTATATCATCCAACTGGTCAGAGAAAGCCAAATCATCTATTAATCCTTTCTCCTTTGCCTCTTTAGCGGTAAAGGGACCTTGATCTATTATAGATTTCAAATCTTCCTGACTTATCCCCCTTTGTATAGCAATCTCTCTGGTCATTTGTTCAAACAGGTCATCTAAAAGCCAGTTCACCATCTCCCGGTGAGCTTGTGACATAGAATCCCTGGTCACAAGGTCTGAGGCGCTCTTATAATCGCCGATATGCACCAGGTCTGCCTCAATCCCCAACTTCTCTAAAGTTTTTTTGATGAAAGTTATCTCAGCAGAAATTCCGGTCAAGGAAAGATAACCAGTGGGTAGCATTACTATTTTATCTCCGGAGGATGCCAGATAATATTCTTTATTCCCGCCCTGCTCCATAAAGAAGATTACTTTCTTTCCGTTCTGTCGGAAGTCAAGAAATGCCTCCCTCAGTTCCTGAATCTTAGCCAGTCCAGCATCTAAACCATCAAGCCTCACGATCATCCCTTTGACCCTTTCATCCTTTTTCGCTTTCTCGATATCCTGAATTATGTCTAAAAGTGTAACCTTTCTTCCACTAAATAGACTGAAGCTTTTCTCTTCATCTATGTTACCGGAGAGCTTCAGCTCTAAGAAGTTATCCTTCCGCTGCCAGAAAGTCCTGTACCTTTCGCTGGCAAAATTCCAGTAAACTACACCTTTTTGATATTTGCTGTTCTTATCTATTGCATTATAGGAACCCAGCCCTGAAAACGGAAAATTAACCCTCAAATTGATTCCGTAATTTCCTTTATTATCTATATCTCCTGCCAGGAGTAGACCATCTAAAGGCTCAACTGAAACCTGGTATCTGGCCCTGGCATCTTTTAACTTTTCTTTTTCATCCATCATACCATCTATGGAGAAAGTAATCCGATCGCTCAAAGGTCTTAAAGCTAACCCAAGGTCAAATGAGATATTGGTTTTGACGTCTTGAAAAACCGGGCGATTCAGGTCTTTGGCAATTCCACCTAAGGAGATAAAGGAAAATGGACGGATTAAAAAACCAGCATTCCAGGATTTCAGTCCATGATAATCTTTGTCTTTAGACCCGAACCAGGAATATACAGTGCCTAAATAGAATCCATCCACCAGCTTAAACCCGGTGCCTAAACTATATTTCCTATATGTAGGCTTATCCACATTCCCTAACCATTCTGCTGAAAACCCTAATCCGTGCGTGGACAAAAGCAAGGCATAATCACCTTTGAAACTCGAATCAGAGTAAGTATGCAGAAAATATCCTTGAAAACCTCTGTTCCAACCCAGACCTGCCGGATTGAACTTGAGACTCAAGGCATCATCCGAGGTAGCGGCTGAGTTATAGGGAAGAAAAAAACCTTCAGTGGGTGAAGGGTTTGCCGCCATAGAAGTAGAAGAAAAAAGGAAAATTAGAAAGGCACAAAAAAGTTTTAAACTTTTAAACATAAGACCTCCTGTTTTAGTTTAAGATTACGTTTCCCCTTTTAAAAAGTTTCCCTTTTTATTGCGGACCATCTCATATAGCAAAATCCCGGCGGCAACTGAGGCATTCAAAGACTCCGCCTTGCCAAAGATGGGAACTTTTATCCTTTCATCTGCTAAATTTGACACCTCTTTGCTTATACCGGAAGATTCGCCGCCTATTAAAAGACAGATTTTTTCAGGATAACTTATTTTAGTATAGTCCTTCCCCTGATGAACTTCTGAGGAAAAAATTTTGAATCCTGAGACTTTCATTTCCGGAAGAACCTCTTTTAAATCCAGACCTTCAACTACCGGGAGATGAAAAATTGAACCCATAGTCGAGCGAATGACCTTAGGATTATAAAGCTCAACGCACCCTTTAGAAAGCAAAACTCCATTTGTCCCAGCCGCATCTGCAGTTCTTATCATTGTCCCAAGGTTTCCGGGATCGCGAATGTTGTCCAGGCCCAGAAGAAGCGATGACTTTTTGAGAATATCCTTGCTCAGTGTAAACTTTTTCTTTTTAACCAGCGCCACAATCCCCTGAGGAGTCTCAGTATCAGTTAATTTCTCTATTTCTTTTTTCTTTATCCCGAATACTTCTATTCCTCTTTTGCTGAACTCCTCAATCAGCCTCTGACCCACAGAGGACTCACTAAACTCTCCCGAGAAAAGAATCAGCTCAACTTCCCAGTCAGATGAAAGAGCTTCCTGGCACAAACGTACTCCTTCAATCAAAAATCTGCCCTTGCTGTTCCTTTCCTTTTCTGTCTTTAATTTGGAAATCTGTTTAAGCTTTTCCTTAGATAGTTCCTGCATAGATTTTCTCCGGATATTTTGACAGCAAAATAGACAATTGATGATTCTTTGTCAATTTATGTTTTGAATCCCCCTCTCCTCGTCCGTGAAACGGATCCGTAGGATGGGAGAGGGATAAAGGGAGAGGCTTCTCGGTAGGTCAGACATTCTGAGACTGTTGCTCAACTCCTGAAAAACCCATATTCATTCAGGAGACGTGAATGTAGGGACAGCCCTTGTGGCTGTCCCTATTAGGGTTAGGACAGGGACCACCGCCTTTGGCGGGATTTCGCATCGCTCAACAAGCTTTTCCCTACAAAAAAATTCACCTAAAAAAGACTTCGGCAAAGACTCTTCTTGTCTGACAGTCTGACACAGACAGGAATGTCTGTGTTACCTCATTTAACAAAAGATAAACTTGCTTTTTGCCATTCAAACCGTTAAAATAACTTTGTAGCAGTCTTAAGAAAAAGAACCTCAATAGATATAAAAATGTCTTTTCTCAAAAAATATTTTCTCACTCTTTTCTTAATCCTTTTCTCGGCGTTGAGTGCACCTGCGGAACAGGGGAAAACGATTATACGCCTGGAAAAAACCGGGCTTAAAACTGGAGAACTTTTTCAGCCTTATCCCCTTTCCAGCCCAAAAGGAAAAATCGGGCTGGCTTTAGCCGGGGGCGGAGCACGGGGCTTAGCCCAGATAGGGATTCTTAAGGTTTTGGAAAGAGAGAAAATCCCCATCGACCTTATTGCCGGGACCAGCATGGGAGGGATAATCGGAGGGCTTTATGTCTGCGGGTATTCCGCAGAGGACCTGGAGAAGTTAGCTTTGCAGATCAACTGGCAGGACCTTTTCTCCAATGCCCCTCCCAGGCTTTCCTTACTCCCTTCTCAGAGAGAAGAAAACGATAAATACCTTTTTCAGATATATTTTGAGGGTTTAAAACCCTCTATCCCAAAAGGACTGATCACAGGCCAGAAACTGACCAACCTTTTTACCCAACTTACTATGCAGGCAAATTTCGAAGCTGGTTCGAATTTCGACAAGCTTAAAATACCTTTCCGGGCTGTAACTACGGATTTAGCCACCGGTCAGGAGGTAGTCCTGCGATCAGGTGACCTGTCTGAAGCCTTGAGAGCTACCATGGCAATCCCCCTGGTCTTTACCCCGGTGGAGCTTGACGGGAGACTCTTGGTGGATGGAGGATTAGTTGACCCGATTCCAGTTGAAATCACCAAGAACATGGGAGCAGATTTTGTAATCGCAATTAACACCTCATCTGAGCTTTTGTCCTCCTCCCGGATCAAAGACCCTCTGGATATTGCCAACCAGACCACCTCAATAATGACCTTAGAAAGAAAAGAACAGGAATTGAAAAAAGCTGATTTTATTATCTCCCCTGACCTTTACCCCTATTCCTCAACCAGTTTTGAAAAAGCTGCAGAGCTTATCAGAATAGGGGAAAGAACTGCTGACAGTCTGATCCCGCAGTTGAAATCTCTTCTATCTACCTCTGACCGGCCCTCTTCTGATTCTCTTTATCCGATTAAAGAAGTGGAAATCTCCGGTAATCAAGACCTTTTGCCTGCTTCTCTGAAAATTGGTTTGAAATTAAGAAAAGGTGAGCAGGTATCGATATTTGACATAAGGTCTGATTTGAAAAATCTTTATTCCACCGGTTATTTCAAGGATGTTTATGCTGAACTATCCAGAGGGAGTGAGAATTATTTACTGACCTATCATCTGCATGAAAATCCATCTTTCAATCGCATAGAGTTTTCAGGTAACAGGCTTTTCACCCCTGAGGAGTTAGAAAATAAGATCTCCTTTCCTCCTGAAAGGGTTGCAAACTTCAAAATCTTGCAGGAGAAGTTACACCAGGTCATCAGGCTTTACCAGAATTCAGGGTATTCCCTAACTCATATTGAAAGCCTGGATTATAATTCATCCACTGGAATTCTAAAGGTAGCAATTGACGAGGGGATCATCTCTAAAATCGAGCTTTCTGGAAACAAGAGGACTAAAAACTGGATGGTGACCCGCGCTCTTCCTCTAAAAGAGGGGAGACCTTATGATTCTAAATCAGTGCAGAAAGGGCTTTCTAACCTTTACTCTACCGGGCTTTTTGAGGCCATTTACTTGAAAATCTTGCCTCAAAATGGCCAGAATGATGATAAGGTGCTGAAGCTTGACCTGCAGGAGAAAAAGTTTTCTTTCTTAAGAGGCGGAGCTCATTACAATGATGAATATTACACCGAAGGTTTTATCGAAGCTGGGGATAATAACATATTCGGAATAGGGAATGAGATCTATGCGCACCTGCAATATGGCAAACGGAAAGAAAACCATAGCCTGAATTTCAAAGCAGATCGGATTTTTAAAACCTACCTCACCTATAAGCTCAACCTTTACTGGCAAAGGGAGGAGAGAAGGATTTATTCTGGGCATAAAAGGGTGGATTCATTTGAGGAGAAAAGAATGGGCGGGTTATTTTCCTTCGGACAGCAGATCGCCAGGCTGGGCAAGGCTTCATTGGAAGGCAGAATAGAGAAAGTTAATACCGAATTTGAAAGTGCGAAAATAAAAGAGAACTACCAGATCACCAGTTTAATCTTCAGGTCAATAGTGGATAATTTAGATAAACTCCCGTTTCCGGATGAGGGTAAATATCATTACCTCTATGCAGAACTATCCGGAAAAGTCTTTGGAGGAGACTTAAACTACAGGAAGTTTTTCTCCTCTTTAGAATCTTATTTTCCATTAGGCTCAAGACTCAATTTCCATCCCAAAGTAGCAATAGCTTTATCTGATGGAGACTTGCCTTTAGCTGACAAGTTCACCTTAGGCGGATTTGGAACCTTAGGCGGCTTTTATGAGCAGGAGCTAAAAGGGGACAAGCTTTTCTTCTTTAATTTGGGCTTAAGATATAAGTTCTACAAAAGATGGTATCTCACCCTGAGATACGATTCCGGCAACACCTGGCCCAATTTAGAATCGATCAAGCTGAAAAACCTGCAAAATTCAATTTTATCCATCCTCTCAGTCTCCACCCCCATCGGACCCATAGAATTCGCCTACGGCAGAGCAGAGAAAAAAATTGATAAGTTCTATTTTAGGATGGGACTGGAGTTTTGAGGAAAAAAAAGGCTTGATTTCTGAAAAGAGTTAGGATAAAATACCTTTTTGCTTAATAAAACCGTTAATAGGATGGTATATAGGTAATGAAGAAAACAATAGCAGTCTTAAACCAACTCAGAAAAAAAGGGTTAATCAAAAATTATGCCATCGGCGGCGGAATTGCGACGATCTTCTATGTTGAGCCTTTCTTCACTTATGACCTGGATGTGTTTATAATCCCTTCGGGCACGGTAAAAAAGCAGAATCTGATTTTACTTTCTCCTATATATAATTATTTACAAGCTAAGGGCTATAAGTGGAAAGGGGAACATATCCTAATAGAAGGAGTCCCGGTGCAGTTTATTCCCGCGGACGAATTTGAAAAGGAGGCAGTCGCCAGGGCAAAAGCAGTAGAATACGAAGGGGTTAAAACCAAGGTGATGGCTCCTGAATATCTGGTCGCACTATTATTACGGGCAGGCAGAAAAAAGGATATGGAGAAAACAGAAAAACTTTTAGAGCAGACCAAAATAGACAGAAGAAAACTCAGAGCCATCTTGCGCAAGTATGGTTTGACCAGAAAATTTGATCTTTTGTGAAGGAGAACTACTATGCGTGGTAAAAAAGTTAGTCAGATGAAGATCCTTATAAGGGATAATAAAAAAATCACCCGAAAAAAGCTTTTTGAAAATAAAGAAAAGTTTCACAAAGAGCAGGCAAAACTTCCTTTTGAGGAAAAAATTAAAATACTTATCCGCCTGCAGGAGATCGCCAATAGCATCCATAAATCCACCTCCGGCGGAAAATTAGGAGTCTGGAAAATTCCCTCTAAATCCCGGAGCAAATAGAACCGCACGAGCGGAGAAAAAGATTGCTAAGTTCTATTTCAGTCCTGGGTGGCTACGAGCGAGCCCGCCCGTATGGGCGCCAGACGGAGTCTCCGCTTTCCCGGAAATGGGGCTGGAGTTTTAAGGAAAAAAGGGTCCGAAGGATCCATTTTGGACTTGATTTCTCCAAAGGATTAGTGTAAAATAAAAAACATTCAAGAGATTTCGATGTAAAGCTCATCAAACTTTTAATCCGGTGACCAGGTATGAGAGAAATTAAAGAATTAAAAGAGATTATAAAACAACATAGACAGGAGCTGGAGCAGAGATTTAAAGTAAAAACTATTGCCATATTTGGCTCATATGCCAGAGGGGAGCAAACCAAGGAAAGCGATGTTGATGTTTTGGTCGAGTTCAGCGGACCTGTTGGCTTTCTTTTCATTCATCTTGCAGATTATTTGGAAGAGATTTTAGGGGTCAAGGTTGATTTGATAACGCCTGAGGCGATCAAACCCAACCGGCGCAAATACATAATGGAGGATTTGACCTATGTTTAAAAGAGAGTGGAAGCTGTTTGTGGAAGACATCCTGGAATCCATTGAAAAGATTGAAGAATATGTCAAAGATATGACCCCGGATGGTTTTAAGCAAGATAGGAAAACAACAGACGCGGTGGTAAGAAATTTCGAGATTATTGGCGAGGCATCAAGATATATACCGGATGATATAAAAATTAAATTTCAGAATGTAGATTGGAAAGCCATAGTTGGACTCAGAAACAGGATCGCTCATGCGTATTTTGGCATAAGTCTGGCAATCGTCTGGGAGATCATAAA
The DNA here is from genome assembly GCA_030692925.1 of Candidatus Zixiibacteriota bacterium. Taxonomy (GTDB): domain Bacteria; phylum Zixibacteria; class MSB-5A5; order MSB-5A5; family RBG-16-43-9; genus RBG-16-43-9. The sequence continues at coordinate 27,223 of JAUYBY010000080.1, forward strand.
AGGGGAATTACCTATCTTAAAAGAACAGATGAAAGAAATCTCAGAAAAAGGTTGAGAGCCAGGAGTTATTAATAGCCCTTTGCCCTCGCTACTCGCACCTCACACCTGTCCTACGGATCCGTTTCTAGGACAGTTCTCAGAATGGGGCTGAAGTTTTAGAAAAAGGGCTTGATTTCTGTGGTTAGAGGGCTTAATATTGCCACCGAGGATGTGATGAATAATCAAAAGGTAACTTTCAAAACTGAAAAAGAGCTTCAAAAGGCTATTTTGAAAGAGAAAGCAAAAGGGACGCCTGATTTAGTAATTGGTCAGAAATATGGAGTCACATATAGATATATTGAAAGGCTTATTATAAAATCTCAGGGCGTTAATATAAGCACTTTAAATATCCCTAAAATAATAAAAGACCTCTTCCCAAAAGATTTCAAAGAAGAACAAACAACGGTCTGGAGCTTCAAGCGAAGAGGGAATTGGGCAACACATGGTGGGGAATATAGGGGAAACTGGTCGCCTTATATTCCCAGAAATGTTATTCTCAAATACTCAAAACCTAGTGAATTAGTTTTGGACTATTTCTGCGGGTCAGGAACGACTGCTGTAGAATGCAAGCTTTTAGGCAGAAGATGTAAGGCCCTTGATATTAATGACAAAGCCATTGAACTGGCAAAAAAGAATGTTAGTTTTGACTTAGAATCAAAGAAATTCACACTTAATAATGATAAAATCTATTCTCATTTCTATGAGCCGGAATTATCGGTTGGTGATGCAAGAGATTTATCATTTTTAGATAACAACTCTATAGATTTGATTTGTGCTCACCCCCCTTATGCAAATATAATTCATTATACTGATTCCAAAGAAGGGGATTTATCATTTTTTGATATTGATGAGTTTTTAAATGAAATAGCTAAGGTTGCCAAGGAAAGTTTCAGAGTACTAAAACCAGGAAGACAATGTGCAATTCTGATAGGAGATACACGGAGAAAGAAGCATGTAATTCCTTTAGGCTTTAAACTTATAAATGTGTACTTGGATGCAGGCTTTAAATTAAGGGAACTTGTTATTAAACGGCAACATAACTGTAAAACTACAGGTTTTTGGTATGCAAACAGTGTAAAGTACAATTTCCTTCTTTTAGCTCACGAATATCTGCCCATTTTTGAGAAACCCGGGTCAATAGTTCCCTCAATCATAAGAGAAAGAGGTGTAGATTACGACTTATTTATTCCCACAATAGAAAAACCACCGCTAAAAAGAAAACTAGATGAATTTGAAACCACAACTGTATGGGTTTTACCAGAGAAAGATTTTGAAGAACGTTTAAATAAAAATGTGATTGACAGATATTCAAACGGAGACGGTTTTTTAACTATAACTTTTCATTCCCATTCTAAACATGAAACATCTTTTACTGAGAAGAAAGAAAAAAAGAATAATGGGCTACTTTTTATCAAATTACCTTTTTTAAGTAATAATCTTTCTTACTCAAACATCAACTTTTACTTACAGGAAATAAAGGAGATTGTAAATCGGGACTTACCTAATGTCTATGAAGGGGGATTTGTTGTCATCCAGACTGGAGATGTAAGAATAAATGGATATTTAGAACCGCTCGCCAAAAGAGTTGTGGATATGATTACTATAAGCAACTTATGGTTGAGAGAGGTAGTAATAGTTACTAAGGAAAATATCAAATTAGATAATATAGCCACTGATAACGAGAAGTATTTGAGAATAAGTCATCAATATCTTCTTATCCTTAAAAAGATCAATTAAAAAAGGAGGTAAAACTATGACTTGGCATAAAGTTGACAAATATGTACCCATGGAACTTCCTGTGACAACCTATAAAAGAGGGGAAAGGAAACGCCCAAGAGTGTTTAAGATGGACGAGCTTGATGGATTTTATGTTGATAAAGACTTGAATAGAACTCTGCATATTACCTTTGAGAAAGAAGATATAATCGTAATTGACGTTTATGACACTGTTCAAGCTGCGTATAAACCTGTTGGCGAAACACTAGGGATAATGGAATTGAATCTATCTACAGGAAAAGTCAAATGCTATAGAGAAGGGAGATAATTTACGGATGTCTAATTTTCTTGAATTTCTTGAAAAACTTGCAACGCATTGCGGTGTAAGATTTGAAGTTGGAAAATTTAAAGAGGGTGAAGAATATGAATTGGCGGCAAGCATATTAAATGAAATTAACAGGTTTCTATATCAGAAAAATGCAACTTTACCTTCTGCATATATCTCCGAATTCCACAAATATTGGGAAGAAAATCATGAAAAAATATTGTGTCCGAAGATCAATCTAGATGGAGAGTGTTTAGAAGTCGCCAAAGTATTAGAAAGTATCTACAGGAGTAATACTATCAAGGTTCAGTTAGACACCCTTGATTTGACGAAAGAGGAAATCGCTAATGTAAGATTTTTTACTGCAATTCAAGATTTCAATATTGATGTTCATGCAGGAAGTAATCCTTTTGAGTTTTATAAGAAACATCCTGATTGTTTCAAGCCTGAGAAAGTTAAGGATAATGATTTATTGGTAGATGAGCTTCTTAATTTTCTTGGAGCACAATCACAGAGAGACAAACGAAAACCTTGGATGCTTAATTCTGCAAGACTGCTAGTAGAAAAATACGACTCTTCTGCATACAAAATTAATAAAGTTCACGATGGAGATATAGCTGAGATTGTTAATGCTTTAACAGCTGAGGAGCGATACGGTTTTTCTATTAAGAAGGCACACATGTTCTTAAGAGATATGGCCGATTTGGGAGTATGGAAATACAAAAGAAATATCGAGAAATTGGATGTTATGAGTGATAAGAATACTATGAGAGTAGCTTTGAGAACTGGAATTCTCCAATTTCGTATCCCCTTACTTGCAAGCTTCTTAGATGTTTTTTGTTATCAATATTCTTTAACGGATAGATTGAACCGGGAAGCATGGAGAAAGGTATGGGAGGAATGGGGTAAGATTTCTCTAAATCACAGGCCCCCAACACCAGCTTCAATGGATTATCTCATTTTTAGACTTGGTAAGCTTGCATGCCGCCGAACTAAGCGCATTTGCCCACCAGAAAAAGAGTTAACAAAGAAGAAATTAGAAAGTTTAATACCGCAAGATAGGTTAATTTTTAGGGAAGACCGGTATTGTTTTTTTACAGAGATCTGCAAACCGCATAGAAAAATACTAAATGCGCCCAATAGTATTTCAATCGAAGGAAAAACGGGTTGGAAGAGTGGAAAGGCTAATGAAGGTGGAGGGGGTGGGATTTCCTCTTAAAAGAAGACTCGGTAACTAACTTTTTGGTGAAAGTTCCTGCTCCCTTTCCTCACACCCAAATCGTCTCTTCCCTTTTACACCCCGTAGAGATCAAGAATATTTCCGTTTCGGTTTGGTCTTCTATGAATTTGAGGTAGTCTTTGGTTTTCTGGGGAAGTTTTTTGTAATCTTTTATTCCGTTGGTGTTTTGTTTCCATCCGGGAAGGCTTTTATATACCGGAGTGCAGTTTTCTAAGATTTCGACCTCGTTTGAGAACTCTTTTAAAGTACTCCCTTTATATTTATACCCGGTGCAAACCTTTATCGTGTCCAGCCCGTCTAAAACGTCTAATTTGGTCAAGGCAATTTTTTTAATCCCGTTTATCATCACTGCATATTTCAAAATCAAAAGGTCCAACCAGCCGCATCTTCTGGGTCTGCCGGTTGTGGCGCCGAATTCGTTTCCTTTTTCCTGCAGGTATTTTCCGGTCTCATCTTTCAGCTCTGTGGGAAAAGGTCCATTCCCCACCCTGGTGGTGTACGCCTTGGAAACCCCGATGACTTCATCAATATAAACCGGACTGACTCCTAAACCAGTGCAGGCTCCTCCGGCCGTGGTGTTGGAGGAGGTCACATAAGGGTATGTTCCGAAATCTATATCTAAAAGCGTGCCTTGTGCTCCTTCAAAAAGAATATCCTTGCCTTGTTTGATCGCCTTATTCAAAAAAGAGGCTGTATCAATCATCAAAGGGGCGACCCTGTTTTTATACTCCAGAAAACTCAGACAATGCTCCCATAAGGAGGAAAGCTCTTTCTCCGAAAGACTGTTCAGGCAACTGCTTTTATCCTTTATGTTCTCCTCGATCTTAGAACGGAAGACTTTCTCATCAAAAAGGTCGATCAGGCGCAAACCCCTTCGCCCGATTTTATCTAAATAAGCAGGACCAATCCCCTTAAGAGTTGTGCCTATTTTGGAATTTCCCCTTTTCCCCTCCTCTATCCTTTCCATATCCTTATGATAAGGCATAACCAGATGCGTATTTTTGCTGATAAAAATCCTCTGGTCAACCTTTATCCCTTTACTTTGTAACTCCTCTAATTCCAGAAAGAAAAGCTGCAAATCAAAAGCCACCCCGTTTCCGATTATGCAGATTTTATTCTTGTGGAGTATACCAGAAGGGATAAGATGGAGTATGAACTTTTTTGAATCGATAACCACGGTATGCCCGGCATTAGCACCGCCCGCATACCGGGCAATGATATCTGCTTTTGTCGAAAGCAAATCTACGATCTTCCCCTTACCCTCATCCCCCCACTGCATCCCCACCACTATCCGGTTAGACATTTTTCACCCCTGAAGTTGAGTCTCCCAAAAAACTGGAGTGTGAAACTTTAGTTTTACCTTTTTCCCTGTGACAGATTTTAGCTCGGAGGGGATGTTCTCATCCCCGTTATCTTTTGCTCTTCGTTGGTGTCCTCACCAATGAAGATGGGGTCTGTTGGTCTGGAGACCAACAGATAGCAAACCCAAATGTTTATACTCCAGACTTTATTCAGAAATTATATTTTATTTGGTCTTCCTCTGGAAAACCTCATCTATCAGACCGTATTCTTTAGCCTCATCCGGAGACATAAAGTAGTTGCGGTCAGTATCCTTGATTATTTTATCTATGGGTTGACCAGTATGCCGGGATAATATATCGTTCAGAATATCCCTGACAGTCTTCATCTCCTTAGTCTGGATCTCGATATCGGTGACCTGACCTTGAACTCCTCCCCAGGGCTGATGGATCAATACCCTGGAATGAGGCAGGGCTGCCCTTTTACCTTTTGACCCGCCGGCTAAAAGAAGCGCGGCTATGCTGGCAGCTAACCCTACACAGGTCGTGGCAACTGCCGGCTTGACAAACTGCATCGTGTCGTAAATCGCCAGACCTGAGGTGACAATTCCGCCAGGTGAGTTTACGTAGATATTGATATCTTTGTCCGGATCCTCTGCGTCTAAGAAGAGCAGTTGAGCAATCACTAAGTTGGCGATATTATCGTCAATCGGCGAGCCAATGAAGATTATCCGGTCCTTTAAAAGCCGGGAGAAGATATCATAGGCTCTTTCTCCTCTTCCGGTCTGTTCGATAACAAATGGCACCAGGGTCATACACTCTCCTTTTTAATGATCGACGGGCAAGGTGCCCGTCCTACGAGAATCTTACACCTTCTACTCACGTAGGCGGGGCTCCCAGCCCCGCTAATCTGATTTCTTTTTTTCTATTTTATAATTCCTCTCAAGGCGTAATGATTTTCTTCTCTTCTTTTTTCTCCTTAGGTTCTTTTATGATCTCCTCTTCAACCTTTGAGTTATTTATTATGAAGTCGATAACCTTATCCTCCAAGATCGTCTCCTTGATATTCTTGATCTTTTTCTTCTGAGCTATGAACTCCTTTGCCTGCTTTAACTCCAGGGAATTGGCTTTGGCGAAATTCTCCACCCACTTGTCCGTATCCTCTTTGGTCACTTCGATCTTCTCATTTTTTGCTATCTCGTGCATTATAAATTCCCAGCGGATTCGAGATAACCCTATCTCCTTATACTGCTCCCTGAGTTTCTCCTCATCCACGTTTTTGTAAGACCTTTTGAAATCCTCTACCACCGAGTCAAGATAAAGATTTAATAAGGATTCCGGCACCTCGAAGCTATTTTTCTCCACTACCTGTTTTATCACCTGACTGGCTAAATCTTTTTCCGCATCCCTCTGCGATTCTTTTTCCAGGTCCTCTTTTATTTTTTTCTTCAGTTCATCTAAGCTTTTATATTCCCCTAAACCTTTAGCGAAGTCATCATTTATCTGTGCCAGGATTTTCTCCTTGACCTCTTTTATCCTGGCTTTGTATTTAATGATTTTCCCGGCTAAATCTTTCTCATAATAATCCTTGGGATAGATCGCCTCGATCTCTTTTTCCTCCCCCGGTTTACTTCCTAAAAACCCGCGGTAAAATTCAGTTAAGAGATTTTCTTTTTTCAGCCAGATCTGCTGATTTTCTGTTTTTCTTTCAGCTTTGACCTGCCCTCCAGATATCTCCTCTAAATCCACAATCAGAAAATCTCCATCCTTTGCCTCTCTTTCCACAGAATGAAGTTCCGCATTTTTGTCCTGAAGGTAATTCAAGGCATTCTGAACATGCCCTTCTGTGATCTGGATTATTTTCTTTTTTAGCTGCAGCCCTTTGAAACCTTTCAGCTCTATCTCCGGCCGGATTTCGATCAAAACTTTAAACTGTAAGGGAATTCCCTCTTTGAAATCTATTTCCTCTTTTAAAACCGGAAGGGTCAGAGGAGTCAAATTGCTTTGATTTACCGCCTCTTCGTAAGCCTGAGGTAAAAGTTTATCCAGAACATCTTTGGTCACCGCCTCTTTGTAACGGGATTTGATCATTTCTAATGGAGCTTTCCCCTTGCGGAAACCCGGTATCCTGACTTTCTTCTGATACTCCTGATAGACTGAGTCAAATTCCCCCTTAACCTTTTCCACCGGGATTTCAATTTCCAGGACTCTTTTCCAGGCTTTATCCTTGGTGACGTTTACTTTCAATACTCCTCCTCAGTTGAGACTGACACACAGGTGCGAAAGGGGGGAGTTGAACCCCCAAGTCCAGAGGACACTGGATCCTAAATCCAGCGCGTATGCCATTTCCGCCACTTTCGCTTAAAAACCCTTTCAATAAACGTAGATAATAAATCAAATTTTTGAATTAATGCAAGCGAAAACGTTTTGGGGATCCTAAATTTCTTCGATCCCTATATCTCCTTTCTCCCGATCTTTTAAATAAATCTTGATATTTTCATTGACAACTATTTTATCAAATTCTAAATTATACTTGAAATGGCGGGTAAGATTTCTTACTATGAACCATCGACTATTAATCATTAACCAAAAAGAGGAGGTGGTCTATGAAAATTTTAGCTAACCTCTTGATCGCCCTGGCAGCCATCGCTTTTGTCTTAGCTATAATCTTCAGACTGGCTAATATTATGCCCTTAGGACTGGCATCTCAGAGTGCCTTCCGGTTTGCAATCGGGTGTCTGCTATTTGCTTTAAGCTTTATTTTGATGGAGATCAGGGATAAAAAAGCTTAAGCAGGGTCAAGAGCATTTATTAGAGAAAAAAATCTATCGCGAAATCATTCACCGGGGATAAAAAAAGCCATCCGGACGGATGGCTTTTTTAGCTTTCTTTTGCTTTTGCCTTACTTTATGATTACGAATTTTCCTATCTGGTTCCCGGATTTGGATTCTATGCCGTAAAGATAGATCCCGGATACCACCGCCTGGGTGTTCTGATTGATCAGATCCCAGTAATCATAACCCGCGGTCGGATCATCCTCTGCCTTCTTATGCTCTATCTCCCGCACTAAATCCCCATCTAAAGTGTATATCCTTATGGTGCATACCGCCGGCAAATTGTAAAAGTTTATCCGCCTGGCAAACTGCCCTGACCCGCTCTCCAGACCCTGCGGATTCTGATAATTCTCAGAGATCTTATAGGGATTCGGTACCACCACCACCTTCTCCCCTAATGCTTGTGCCTTCGCCGGTGAATCTAACGGAAATACCTGCTTGGCATTGATCCCTTTGGATGCCTCTAACCCTCCCAGGTTGGTCTTGGCATCGCCAAAATCAAAAGCAGTCACCGCTATCCACACCGGAAAACTGGGAAGCAATCCCTCCTGCATAAACTCACACTCATAATAATCATCCCTGATCTCAGAGGGTGATACTAACCCCAAATCCACGCTGTCTGCATAGGCCTTGTTCACCCGCAAATCCCTTAATCCCCGGTTCCAGTCCTGCAACGCAAAGTAAAGACTATCTCCCGGCTTTATCTCATACCAGCTTATTTGTAAGGTCTCAGGTCCTGGATAAACCCAGGGACTAAACTCTGTATACTTATTCGGATTCCTCTCTAAGGTGTCCCGAAGTGCCTTTCCAAGATACTTCTCTATGGTGTCCGGCCTGATCCCCTCATCTAACCATTCCACGATATGCCCGGTAGGGAGCTTGGGTTTTAATTTGTACATCTTATAATCTACATAATCATAGGAAGCTAAAAGGGTCCAATCATTGGGTTGGCCGGTTTCACTCATATATATCCGGTACCCCTCAAAATCTCGGGCTCCGGTAAAGGGATCCCTGCCCTCCTCTGTCGATTTTCCATTCCACTTCATCTTTATATACCCTTTGCCATTGTCGAACACTAATCTCGGTGGGTTGGGTGGGGGAGGACCCTTGAAATCGGGTATACTGTCACCTTCGTAATAGAAAAGACAGGTGTCACCCTCGTTAGGGAGTTTAAAACACTTCCCCTTATAACCGTCCCCCACCCCCGTAACGGGATCAGGAGTATCCACTCCAGGATTATCGTACACCCACCCAGCCCAGCGGGCATTGGTGGCAAAATCGCTGAAATCTAAGTTCCGGTAATAAGCCATCGGGTTGTTCACGTCTATCGAATTCACCTTGTAATGAAAGTTCTCACCTGCCACATATCCTACTGTTACCTTGGTCGAATCACCCGGATGAAGAATCGGAATAGGACCAAAGGAGAAAAGATAACGCGTATCATACCCATCTGCTAAATCCGTGCAAAAACCCGGCGGTGGTAACCAGCCGCTGTCCGATTCGTCTGTGCAGGCAAAAATCTGGTCATAATCGTGTTCGCCATTCGACAGAACGAAATATTTTGCCCTATCTCCACAGGGTGTCCCTTTACCACCTTCGCACCAGCTTCCATAATTCTTAATCCAGAGATCCCAATTATCCTGCTTCTGAGGCCCCCAGTCTAAATTCACCGGATCATTCCCCTCTGACATCCAGTAGTTGAAGGAAATATTCTCGGTTGGTGCTCGAACAACCCTTACTCCTGTCACACTGGGCACACTTCTATCTGAAACAACCCCTCCTTTTCCTAAATCACCGTTATCATCCGCTATCCAGCCTATCTGGATGGCGTCCTGATATTGCAGGGTGTCCCCCCATAAAGCTGATGGGTAGGTGGCTCGAAAACCGGTGATGTCATCGGTAAAACCTGAAGAAGCTGCCATACTGGCAACATCTGCATCCACATAAAGGCCCATCCAGATTCCTTTAACATCCTTCTGGCCGATATTTTTTATGGTGAAATCGATTAAAGCGAAATCCTCCGCATAATCATAACTCCAGCTATAGCTTCTCTGCTCAATCTGAATACCTATGGGTTTATGAGGCCTTCTATCATAATCATCCGGACTAACCCCTGCTGTGGCGGTATCCGAATAAATAGCTATAATATCCTGCTCTGATCTTGCACCAGCTGTATCAGGAGGATTACAGTTAGGCGTAGCAGGACGAATGCTTTTCTCCTTTATGCAACCCTCTGGATCTGCCCCCGGAAACATCTCATTAATCCATAACCAGCCATCTGCTCCCACGCTAACCAGGGTCTCACCTTCCACCACTGCACCGACCCATAAGGCTCCCTGGAAAAGATATTCCAAGTCTGAACCGCAGGGAAACTCAAATGAAGGTGCAGGTAGTACTGCATTAGGGTCATTCATAAAGCATCCTCCAGGAGTCTCATCTTGTCCCCTGGCCTCACTTCCAATAAAACCCCAGTTGGTTAAGGTGAAACAGTATTTGGCCACCCGGTGAGTCCTCTGTTGAACGCAGGCTTCACCAGCCAGCGGTTTTTGAACGGAGAAGGAGGGTTCTGAAGCTTCTCTCTGAGTTCTGGTTCTGGCTAAACTAAAAGATGAACCGATAAAAAGAACTAAAAAGACGACAAAAATTGAAGTTACAAACACATAATAACTTTTTCCACGCATGCAAAACCTCCAGTCCTTAGGAACATGCCGCTAAGATTCTTTTCATATTATTATTAGAAATTAACCGTCAGTCCTAACCTAACGTTCCTTGGTGCACCGAAGTTATAGGGGTTCAGGTCACGATCTGAGCCAGGTAAGGTGACATAATCACCCAAGGAATCCCGATATGCATTTTGATCGGTATCAGGTCTGCCGGTTTTTCCAGAAACACTATAGACATTTCTTCTATCAAACAAGTTATTTACCCAGATGGTGAAGGAATAACTGAACTTCCAGAAATCGAAATCCTTATTGAACCTTAAATCAACTGAGCTGTTAGCTGGTTGCCTTTTCGAATTGGGAATAGGGTTTTCGTTGCGGCGCAAGGTGCTTATCAAACCTGGATAGGATACGTCCGGGGTAAAGGGGAAACCGCTGCCGTACTGCCAGATGATATTTACTCCCCAGTTGTCCGGGACTCTCAGCCCGAAGATTTTCGGATGGTCGTTCTTGGGAATCCTGAAATCCAGGTTTAAGGTCATCTGGTGTCTGATGTCCCAGTTTAAAGGATATTCCTGAATCGGTATCTCGCCGGATTGAGCCCGGGCATAATAGTTTGATACGTCAACCGAGCTTTTTCCGTAAGCAAAGGCATATTGATAATTAACTCTACCCCCAACGTAGCCGCCAGACCTCTTCTCAAATTCAGCCTCTAATCCACGGGCTCTCCCGTAATCGACGTTATCATAGAATTCCCAGGTGGCTGGACCTCTTTTGTACTGCTGGGTATTAACTAAGCCGAAATAATCTTTGTAAAAACCAGAGACATCCAGTTTGTAATTCTCGGAGATAGCATACTGGATGCCGAATTCGTAGGCTATGCTCTTGGTGAAATCCACATTAGGGTTTCCGTAAATCTGGATACCGGAAGAACCCTGAGTAGGACGAGCATACATATAGCGCAATTCCGGCAATTGATAGAAATGTCCGTAATTAAAATAGACCTTGGCTTTTTCCAGTATGGGGTAAGAAACCCCGATTCGGGGAGAGACTTTGTTCCTATACCTTATTATCTCGATAGGTTGTTTTAAATCTGTGCTCAATTTCGTCTTCTCTGCTTCGGCCATATATACTACGTCATTTGGCTGAATATAGAAATCCACGCGGGCTCCTAACTTGGCAATCATCTCTCCATACTCTATGTTATCCGAGAGAAAGGCTGCGCCTAATACAGGTTTCCGAGTGTAGAAATCTCTAAAAATACCGTGATCCGGCCAGGTACCTCCGTCTGGAATACCACTGTATGCGTAATAAGGGTAGCGCACATCCGCCATAGTCAGTTTTTGGCTCTGAACTCTAAACCCGGTCTTTATCTGATGCTGTTTAGTCACCTGGCTGGTGAATTTGAAATCCAGAGTTAAACGGTCTTCAGTTCTATGTTGATAATAGGTTCTTCTCTCATACCCCCGGTCAAAGAACCCATCCACTCCATCGTATCTGCCGTTCCCGTTCATATCGGTATAAGATTCCCCTGGATCCCATCTATAATTAGACTTATCATACTCCCCATTGAGATTACGATCTACATAAGGCACAGCAGTAGGACAATGCTGCAAACCTGGACAGGGGTCAGAAGTTGGACCGTCATAAACCCCATTTCCGTTCAAATCATCAAAGATCTCTCCCTCGTCATAAACGTGGTTGCCGTTCACGTCTTTAAAGGGTTCTCCTATGAGCACATCCCCATCCAGATAAGGCTCAGCTTCATCTACTAAACGCATAGGTGCCCTTGAGGGGTCATAGTATCCAAGGGTGTCTGGATCTGAAAAGGGCTCGGCTGAATCCCATTTTCCGTTTCCGTTCTGGTCCTGTAAAGGCTCTCCTTTATCATATTTTCCATTGCTATTCACATCTACAAACTGTTCTGCTGGATCCCATTTCCCATTGTGATTACGGTCGCTATAAAACTGCCAGTGGTCTGAGAATATGAAGTCGCCCGGGTCCAAACGACCTCCTGGTTTGTTCGGGTCCCCAGGCGCCATCAAAAAGTCAGAACTTAGTTTGCTCAAGGTCAATTCATAAAATGAGCTCCGGCTTACGCTGTGGGTGAAAAGGAGGCTGAAGGTTTTGGTATTACTCTCAAATTGTGGGAGGGTAGAGGGGGTATATCTATACTGCCAGACGCTAATATCGCCTCGCGTGGCCGAAGTAGGATCAAAGAAAAGGGTGTATCTCTCCCAGTTTCCGTTATAAGAGAAGATCAGCTTTTGAGTGGGGCTGATCTTATAAGAGAGTTTAAGCTGAGCCGTATAGAAATTGCTCATCCTTTCCGGAAGATTGAACCCTAAGAAATCATCCACCCTGAATTTTTTGGCAGTAAGAGGAGTGGCAGATTTATTAATGTCCATATAGGTATCGCTTTTGTAAACGCTTCCGCTAAACCGGTAAGTCAGTTTACCACCCGTGAGGTCAATCCCCAGAGATGGCAAAATATCTTTAGTGAGAAAAGAGGGTAAAAGATGTTGGGAGAAAAGCTTCTCTGGGCCACCGATTGAGAATTCCAGACGATCGGTGTTAAAAGAATGCGTGTTAAGATTTTTTGAGCCAAGATCGTCTGTGAGGAAATCTATTCTTACATCGGTTTTTTTGCTGCTGCCCTCTTTGGTGATGATGTTGACTGCAGCAGACTGGATGTTGCCGTATTCAGCATCGAACCCACCTTTAAGAATGTCCATCTCCTGTATATCCTCAGTCGAAATATTCATTCCTCCTGTCACCAGACCAAGACCGCCTGTGAGGCTTTTAGTGTCCACTCCGTCTACTATGTAGTTGACTTCTCCGGATCTTCCTCCCCTGACGTGCAACTCCTGATTCCTGACTACAAAACCCACCTGGGTCTTCAAAACATCAGTAACTGCCTTAACCGGCATATACTTAACTTCTTCGGCGGTTATGGTCCTCAAATTGGCAGTTACCCCCTTTTCAATCATAGGCCTTTCCGCAGTGACAGTAGTGCTTTTCTGCAGGGTAACAGCCTGAGTTTTCAACCTGAAGTTAATCTCGGTGGTCTGGTCAGCTATGACCGCAACTTTTTCCACCCTGGTAGAGGTATACCCGATAATCGAAGCTACCACGGTATAGGTTCCTGAGGGGACGTTCATAATATAATAAGAACCATCCGGACCGGCTTTATTCCCCATAGATGTTCCTTCAACCATTATCGTGGCTCCGAACAGCCCTTCGCCACTTTTGTCGTCCAGTACCTTTCCGGCTATCTTGCCGGTTACTCCAGCATAAGCTGCGTTAAAGAAAGTCAGGAAAAGGGCTAAAGAAAAAACAAGAAAGAAAACCTGACGCTGACTAAAAAGTCTCATTTCCATCCTCCTTAAGGTTAAAGTTTCAATTTCTTATCCCATCCAAAACTAAAGCCTTATTATATAAAAATAAAGCCAAAATTGTCAAGAAGATTTTTCGATGAGTAATGCAACTTTTTTCTTTTCCGCAGATTTCTTTAGTAACCTTCAAAGAACTTTTTTCTTCTCTTTCATTTTTCACCCCTGCCCACCCTACGGGTGAACAGGGGTCCTAGGAGGTTTTAATATGAAAGAAGGAGGAAATACCAGTTAAAAATATAGACAAAAAGCGTGCCCATATTTCCAATTACAAATTTCCTTTGATAAATTTCTATTTCCTTATTTTTCAAGGCATTGCGCCAATCATGTTTCCAGAGCCTCAGTCTTTTCAACTTGATTTTGTATTGATTTAGCAATAAACTAAAAACTTTTTTCAAAAATACTGGATTTAGTTGTTTAAGACCTGGTGTTGCAAGGAGTTAACTTGACGCAGAATATTACGCCTGTTTGATCTGGAACTGCGTTATTTCTTAGAATTTAAAGTTCCAGTAATTTTTTGAATATTTGTCAATCGTTAGCTTATGAGCAGTTTTTAATTCTTCCGTGGTCAATGAATCTTCCTTGAAAACTTTTTGAAAAAGCTCGCTAAAGCCTTTTCTAAGAGCTCGAATTATTTCATGCCGCTCTATCTTTCTCCCTTTAATCTCCTCTATACTCGTCGAATTCTCCAGGAGTTTAACTCCTTCAATTAAGGAATTCGCTGGGAGAAAATCAGATAATTCTAATACTCCCTTTTTAATTAGAATGGAACCGTGCTGAAGAAAAATCTCCCCGAACCTTCTTTGAGCACTGCCGACAAGTTTTCTACCCTGGTAACCGATTTCATATCTGGAAAAACTTGAAAAACAAGGCGGGTTGAAAAAGGCTCTGGTGCAAGTTTTTTTCCCTTTTTGACGGGATGGATCTCCTTCATTTATCTCTTTCCCTGAAGGTCTAACCCGCTGAGCCTCAACTTCTAAAATCGACAGGGAAAATAGAAGAGCTTCGCTTATCTGTTTATAAGTCTCAGAGACGGTGTTCCCTAACTCCGGAAAAATCTTGCAGGAACCAGAAAAGGAATAGGTAAGCTCTTCATTATGCAGGACTGCCCTGCCTCCGGTAATCCTGCGGACAATTTTAACCCCCTTCGTGAGGCACTTATCTATATCAACTGTCTTATCAACTGCCTGAAAGTAACCTAAAGAGACCGCAGCAGGGTTCCATTCGTAAAGACGCAAGATCGGAGAAGAGCCATCTTGAACTGAAGAGAGCAGGGCTTCATCAACTGCCATATTAAAATAAGGATCACCTTGCCCGGTGTAGATAAACCTCCATTTTTGAATTGGCATAAAAGACAGATTTTATAATTGGGGTTCAGACGATAAACTCAGGTCTGTTACAGTATGTGAACAATATCATTAAATCGCCTGTTGATTAATAAGTTCTTTTTCTCTTACTGCTGGATTGTTTTAAGTTTGAAAATCCGATTTTAAAAGCAGAAATTTCTTGATTTAGCTTGAAGTGATTCTTTTGTAGGGGCAATTTATAATTGCCCCTACGGTTCATCTGCAATGCAAGTCTTGTCTATTTCAGAAGCGTTATCTTGCCTTTGGAATTATCGAATCCCGGAAAAATCGATTTGGCTTGTGGGTCAACCAACTGTAAAACGTTGGCTGGCGGGAACAAGGCGGTATCCAAGGTCACGCTGGCTTCAGTTGCTCCCTTCTTAAGAGTAAAGTAGAGCAGAGCGACTTCGCCGTCTCCCTTAGGCAGATAAAAATCCGCAGCCGACAGAGTGCTGATTAAGGCTATGTTCACCTGCTGGGTCTTGGGATCGATATTCGGATACTTTAAGGCAAATTTCTCCGTCCGGGTGTTGACAAAACTAACCGAATCCAGGACGATGGGAGTTTTGCCGTTACCATATTTCAGGGGACAAACAATGGCTGAAAGCTTCTCCATATTTGACAGGTTCACCTTAGCCACCACGTTGCTGCTGCCTGGTTTTTGGTCCACTACTATACTAAGAACATCCGATTTTACAGCCGGGCTTTTAGCTTTCTGGGACCAGGTAATTGAGAAGAGTAAAAAAATCGAAAAGACTGCAAGACAAAAGGTTAAGTAAACCTTTTTCATCACTTTCCTCCTTTACCCCGATAAATGCGATTGAAATTTAATCTTCATCCAGACCTAACGATCTGAAAAATTAACTTCTAAAATCTGCGGAGCATCCCTGCTCCAATAAGTTGGCTGTTACCTTCTAAGAGCTTCCCCTGAACTACAGGGGTCGCTTTTTTTGAATGAATTTTCCTCCCTCTGGTTACACCTCCTTGCTACGAGTTACCTTTAGACCATTTTTTCCTGTCTGTGATGTCCTAGTGTAGTATATCTTTCGTCAAAAACATTCTAATCTTTAGTTGATTACCATAGGGTTAGGGAACTGAGCATTAATTGTTAATATAGGGATATGTTCTCATATCTGTATCGGCTAACTCATTTGGGCTTCAGAGTATCCGAGATTATCCCTGGATAATCAGATTTTATACGGGCAAAAATCTCATTCGACTTCGTTTCATCCTTCAGCTCTACCTTATAGATTCTCCAGAGGTACAGAAGGGCGTTCAGCCCGGCATCAGTTCCCGGATATTTCCCCGCTATCTTTTGTAAGGTTGAGACCGCATTTTCCCAGTCCTTTTGCAGTAAGTAAAGCTTGGATTTCTGGAACTCTATTAAAGGGACAAAAGGTTTATCTTTATATTTATTTAGAAGTTCATCATAATGTCTTTCACCTTTTTCAAAATACTCTTTGGCTAAGCCTTTGTCTTCCATTTGATAATAAGCCGCTATCCTCAAAGGTGCTTCCAGTCCCTCGGATGTCAGGGGATAATTGATCTTCAACCAGTCGTACTCATTTAATGCTCGATCCCACTCGCCGGTATTCTGATAGATCTGGGCTATCAAGTACTGGGATGTGGCAATCAGTCTACCTACTCCAGGGAAAAATTTCTTCACTTTGGAAAGCTCTTCCCTGGCTTTAGAATAATCTTTTTTCTGGAAATAAATCATCCCGATTTTCATCTGAGCCTCAGCCTGGGAGGAAGAATCAGCAGAGGATTCCAGAATTCTACCGAAAGTTATAAGCGCATTTTTTTCATCCTTTAGCTCGTCAAAATAGATGTTACCGATCTGTAAAAAAACAGGTCCGGGAGTCTGTCCGGTAGAATCTTTTGTGTTTTCCAGAATGTCCAGCGACTCTTTCCAGAGGTCCAGAAGCTGAAAAGACCGGGCTAAGTTTAAACTGGCAGCAAGAGAAACCTGAGTATTAGGATAGGAGCTGATCAGGTTCTGATAATATTTCCGGGCAAAATCGAATTCGGTGTCCCTTTGAGGTTTTTCTTCTTTGGCTGAAAAAAGCTGGAGCAGATGATTGGGAAGAGAAAAGAGGGTCAGGTCCGGCAACCTGTTCTTTATAACCGGTGGATAATTCTCTAAAAGCCGGTGGTAGATTCCAACTGCCTTCTCTTTCTGATTTCTCCTTTCATAGATCTGACCCAGGCTCAAAAGGGCAGTTTTATTCTGGGGAATACTGTAAGGATAATTCTCCAGAACCTTTTCAAAAGATACTTTAGCAGAATCAAGATTTTTTTGTAACATATAAAGCTCACCGATCCGAAGCTGGGCTAAAGATGCTATATCTGATATGTCCTGGACTAAAGAAGTTTTAGGTAAGAGAGAAGATAATCCTATCACCTCCTGGTAGGATTGGATAAGCTTTTTGAAATCCTCCGGAGTAGCCGCCTTGAGATTAATAGATAGAATTCCCCTCATCCTCTCGGATGTGTAGAAGCTTTTTTCCATTTTATAGCGCAGGGTAATATCTTTTTGATTCGAGCAGGAAGTTACGCAGAAAAACCCAATGGCAAGTAGTAGAAGGATTAGAAAAAAAGACTTTTCAGAATAAATCTTGTGGATAACTTTGCTTCTTTCCAAATTTTATTGCTCCTTTTGATTCAGCGGCATTTAGAGAAGGATTTTATAGGAACAGAACATTGTTCCGTTCCCACAGTTGCCACGCAAGGCTAACGCCTCACCCTACCTCCTACACTTTTACGGTCACGAGCCACGGATCACAGTCAGGTTTTTTTCGCTCGAACCCTTGACCTCTTGAATCCTTGAACCCTTTTTACAGATTTTCCCTCATCGCGCAAAATTCCCCGCACATACCACATTTTCTGTAATCTGCAGGGATTCTGCCCCTTTTCTCCCTGGTCTTTTCAGGATCCAGGCTTAAAGCCATCATCTTATCCCATTCGAACGATTTACGCGCCCTTGAGATCTCATCAT
The DNA here is from genome assembly GCA_030692925.1 of Candidatus Zixiibacteriota bacterium. Classification (GTDB taxonomy): domain Bacteria; phylum Zixibacteria; class MSB-5A5; order MSB-5A5; family RBG-16-43-9; genus RBG-16-43-9. The sequence goes on from JAUYBY010000080.1 coordinate 45,071, forward strand.
CTATATTTCTGGCGCCTTTTACCCCTTTTGCAATGTCAGCCGCATGGGCAGCAATCCTGGAAGCGATAATGCCGTCTCTGACATCCTCTAAACTCGGCAGGGTGAGATGTTCGGCTGGAGTAACATAGCAGAGGAAATCAGCCCCACAGGCACCAGCAATGGCACCTCCTATGGCGGAGACGATATGGTCATAACCTGGAGCGCAATCGATAACCAGAGGTCCCAACACGTAAAAAGGAGCATCCTCGCACAGCTTCTTCTCCAAAAGCACATTGGCTTCTATCTCCTGAATAGGAATGTGACCAGGACCCTCCACCATTACGAAAACACCCCTCTCCCTTGCTCTCTGGACCAGCTCTCCTAAGACCAAAAGCTCATCGATCTGAATCCTATCAGTAGCATCCGCAATCGAGCCAGGCCTTAAGCCATCTCCCAAACTCAAAGTGGCATTGTATGTCTTAGCCATGTCCAAAAGCTCGTCATAATACTCGTACAGGGGATTTTCTTTTTGATTTTTTCTCATCCAGCGGGCAAGAAACGAACCTCCCCGGCTGACAATTCCGGTTAATCTCTTCTTCTTGTCAATAGTTTCAAGCGCCCTCCTGGTAAGCCCGCAGTGCACAGTGAGGAAATCCACGCCTGTCTCCAGGTGGTCACGTATGACTGAGAAAAGGTCGTCCTTTGTCATCTCCTCCGGGCTTTTCCCCTGCTTCGTCAGATTGCACACAGACTCATAAATCGGCACAGTTCCAATCGGAATCGTGGACTTCTTTAAAATCTCAATCCTTAAATCCCTTATATCTCCTCCGGTGGAAAGGTCCATCACTGTATCTGCCCCGTATTTAATCGAGACCTCCAATTTCTTCAATTCCAGGTCAAAATCCACAAAATCTGGCGAGGTACCAAGATTAGCATTGACCTTAGTCCTTAGCCCTTTACCTATTCCCACTGGCTTTGCATTTTTATGCAGTCGGTTTTTGAGGATGACTATTCTTCCAGAGCTGATATTCTCGGTCAAAAAATCAAGAGATACCTTCTCCTCTGAAGCGACCTTTTCAAGCTCTTCTTTTTTTAAAGACTCAACTTCTATCATCTATCCACCTTTCAACTACTTTTAAGGCATTATCACTAAAATAGATATCGACCAATGGTAATACGTTAATACCCCTTATACCTTTTGTCAAGAAATAAATCGTAAATAAGGGTTAAAGGGGCTAAGGGTTCAAGAGCTCAAGGGAGAAAGAGGATGACGGTTTTTGAATAATGAAAGATACTTTATACATTGACTCCATTTAATTCTTTAAATGGAAACCTGTCCGAAAAACGGATCCGTAGGAAAGGTTTCCGCCCTACGGGGGTCTAAGCCCGGCGTAGCCGTCGTAAGGCTTTTATCGACTACAAAAATCTTCTCTTCTGCTCTATTTTAACCAAAAAACATCTGGCTAAAAGTTCCTTTTTAAGTTATATTTTTTGCAGAGGATACTTTTCAAAAAAAGGAGATACTTATGAGCAATATAAAGGTCATCCCTAACTCGGATGTGTCTAAAGTGACGTTTCATTCTGTTCCGGACAAGCCCGGGATCGCCGCTGAGATCTTCGGTCTTTTAGGTGAGCTGGGCTTTAATGTGGAGCTGGTGGTCTCCACTCCTACTGAGAAGGGGAAAGGAGATATCTCTTTTGTAATCTCCCGCAAGGAGCTTTTATCCCTTTTAGGAGTGTTAAACACCTTGAAGAATAAAGTCCGCACCGAGGAGATCACTCACGACGAAAATATAGCCCTGATCTCCATTACCGGACATGGTTTTTCAGAACAGCCCGGCATTGCCGGTAGAGTTTTCAAGGCACTCTCCAAAGCCGGGATAAATTTAGACACCATCTCTACCTCTCTGCATGCCATCACCTGTGTCATAAAGGAAAATCTTCTACCTGAGGCACAAAAAGCTTTAGAAGAGGAATTCAAAACGGAATAAAAACAATATCGAATGATGAATGACGAATGACGAATAAGAAAGTAGGGGCATCCGCCTTTGGCGGACTGCGCCTGCTCTTTAGGGTAAAACAGGATGGAAACAAAATTATGAACAAAAGAAGAACCATCCGGATCATACTAATAAGTGTTATTATTTTGATCCAATTCCAGCCTTTATTAGCAGATGCTCCTTATGAAAAATACCATTTATTCTATCAGGAGATCTCCAAGGATGTTTTGAGGAAAACTATCGGGATTCTTACCATCTCTTCGGGAATAAAAAAGGGGACTGAATTAAAGACCTATTCGAAATCCGGCAATAAATTTATATTTGACAAAATCATAAAGCCTAAAGAGACAATACCGATTAGTAATTTTGGATACCATCCTTCTTTTCACGAACCCTATATAGAGAACTACAGATACCCTATTGTCTTCCGATCTGATCCCTTTCTATGTATAGTCTATGACCCAAAGAAGAATTTAAAAACCTGGGTTAATCTTGAAGAAGTAGGAAGGGATTTTTATATTCTGCGCGTATTTTTAGATAGCTTAAGCATATCTGAGGATTTTTTTGTGGATGTGTTCTATTTCACAGGAAGTGTGAAGCGAAAAGTTTATAAAGAGCCTGAGGATGGCGCTGATTTTAGTATCATCTCTGAAGACGAATACAAATACTCAGCCTTTAAAGTTATAGAGCAAAAAGATGGATTCATAAAGATTGGAATTTTTCGCTGGGACGCAGACCCTCTTAAGGAAGAGCTAGTTGAACCCATTGGCTGGATTAAAATCAGAGATGATAAAGGTTATGTAACCGTCTGGGTGAAGCACATTTCTTTTGATTGAGAATTATGAGATTTCATGGGTAAAAAAAGCTTAGGGGTGGAGCTTGTCTCCGCCCTTCCAAACCAAAAAGTAATCTTCGATATCTAAATTTAACGACTTGAATGGACAATTCTTGAATTAACCCTGTTTAGCCAAGATATGCTGCATCGCAGAATGAAAGAAAAGTCGAAATATGCTGATAGAAAAAAATTTCAATGATAAAAAGATAATCCTAATTCAAGGCGACATCACCGATTCAGAAACCGATGCCATCGTCAATACCGCTAACAATCATTTATGGATGGGCTCAGGCGTAGCCGGAGCGATAAAAGCGAAGGGTGGAGCTGAGATTGAGAAAGAGGCAAAGGCGAAAGGACCAATTCCGATTGGTGAAGCGGTAGCGACATCTGCAGGAAAATTAAAAGCGAAATATGTAATCCACGCCGCAGTGATGGGACAGGACTTGCAGACAAATGAAAAATATATAAGAGCTGCTACTCTAAACAGCTTAAAAAGAGCGGAAGAGCTAAAATTAAGCTCAATTGCCTTCCCCGCTTTAGGAACTGGGGTAGGAGGGTTTCCCATGGATAAGTGTGCGGATGATATGATCAGCACCGTGGCGGGTTTTTTCAGAGATAACAACTTTGTAAAAGAAGTCTATTTTGTGTTATTTAAAAAAGAAGATTGCGATGTTTTTACTTTAGTTTTAGAAAGAATATGGAGTGATTGGCAATGGAGTTTAAAAACGATAGAAGTAAATCAACAATCTTTTTCTCTGCTATCTAAAAAGGAATTAGAAGACTATTTTGAGTTATTAAATAATGATGAGGAGATATTGATAGAAGCCATAAACACTTCAAGGTGTTTTTACGGAGTGAACATAGACAAGGATTTCAATAAAGCCTTTATGATATTGAGTTCTTATTTGATAGAAGATGCTGAAGCTGCTAAAACCCTCTTATCAAAGGGCCTATTTACTTCTGCAAGTGTATTAATGAGACATGTCTATACTTCTCACTTAATAGTGGCATTTTTGAGAACTTTTCCTGAATATACCGATGAATGGCTTGAAGAGTCAAAGAAAGATTTGTTTTCTACAGGGAAAGATATAAATCCTAAATTTAGAGAACGTGATATGAAAAAGAAGCTTGAAGAAAAAGGGGAGCAAACAGGTTACGACCTTTTTACTGTTTTAAGTAAGGCAATGCATGGATCACCTAATTGGGGATATCAATTTCAAGACCTTAACATATTTTCGTCTCCTGTTAAAAAGCCTATATCTATCTTGATAAGTAAATCCTTTATAGCCACTTTTTCTGAATTACTACATATGACAGTGGGTGAATTTCTAAAAAAATATTTATCTGAGCTTAAAACCAATGTGGATATAGCAAAGTTAAAATTTAGATATGATGATCTTTATAAAAAACACACAGATTTTAGGAATAAACTTAATAGAGAAATAGAAAATCAAAAAGGTTGATTTGAGTCTTTATGAGACTGATGAAAAAGAGCGTAGGGGCAGGTTTCAAACCTGCCCCTACATAGTTTGGCGAACACATAGTTTCGCCCCTACATTTTTCCCCTTTGAACTTTTTTATCCGCCGAGATAAGCCTCTTTCACCTGCGGATTATTTAAAAGATTTGAAGCCGCATCCTCTAAAACTATCCTGCCGGTCTCCAGAACGTATCCCCGGTGAGCAATCTGCAGCGCCATATGCGCATTCTGCTCAACTAAAAGGATAGTAGTACCCTGCTGATTAATCTCCAGAATTGCATTGAAAATCGATTTGACCAGTATGGGAGCTAAACCTAAAGAAGGCTCATCCAGGAGTAGAAGTTTTGGATGAGACATCAAGGCCCTGCCCATTGAGAGCATCTGCTGTTCTCCTCCGCTCAAAGTGCCGGCATTCTGCTTGACCCGCTCCTTAAGCCGGGGGAATAAAGTGAAAACCCTTTCCAGGTCCCTTTTTATACCTTCTTTATCTTTTCTGCAATAAGCCCCTAATTCTAAGTTTTCCAGGGTGGAAAGGTTGGGAAAGATCTTTCTCCCTTCTGGCGCCTGAGAGATACCCATCTCTACTATCTTGTGGGGCAAGAGCCGGTCAATCCTTTTCTCTCCAAAAGTGATCGCCCCGCTCTTTGGCTTCAGAAGTCCAGAGATTGTATTAATAGTGGTTGATTTCCCCGCCCCATTAGCGCCTATCAGGGTTACTATCTCACCTTTTTTTATGTGAAAGGAAATACCTTTCAATGCATGAATCGCCCCGTAATAGACATTTAGCGAATCGATCTCCAGTAAATTTGAGTTTTCAATCATAATCTATTCCAGTCATTGCGAGGAGCGAAGCGACGAAGCAATCTATCCAAAATAGACGGATTGCTTCGCCCTGCGGGCTCGCAATGACAGTTTAATTTTTTTTACCTTTGAACGATTTTCAAGTCATTTCTTCTCCTAAATAAGCTTCAATCACCTTTGGGTCTTTTTTTATCTTCTCCGGGGGACCTTCCGCTATCTTGACGCCGTAATCTAAAACCACAATCCTTTCGCAGCAGCCCATGACCACCCTCATATCATGCTCGATCAGGAGGATGGTCAACTCGAAATTCCTTTTGACCTCCCTGATCAGATTCGTCAGGTCCTGGGTCTCGTGAGGGTTCATCCCGGCAGTAGGCTCATCTAAAAGCAAAAGTTTCGGCTCGGTTGCCATAGCTCTGGCAATTTCTAATCTTCTTTGTTGACCGTAAGGCAGATTACTCGCCTTTTCTTCTTTCAAAAGGTCCAGCCCGAAAATTTTCAGTAGATTCATCGATCTTCCGGCAAGCTCATTTTCCTCTTCTTCAAATCTTTTACTGCGGAGGACAGAACTGAACATCCCCTCCTTGGAATGAAGATGACAAGCCGTCTTGACGTTATCCAAAACTGAAAGGTTCTGGAATAACCTTATGTTCTGGAAGGTCCTTCCTATCCCGTACGAGGTTATCTGGTACGGCTTTTTGCCGTTGAGTTTTTTGTCCTGAAATATAATCTCTCCAGCAGTCGGATAATAAACTCCGGTGATCAGGTTGAACAGAGTGGTTTTGCCTGCTCCATTAGGACCGATTAATCCCACTAACTCCCCCTTTTCCAAAGACATATCCAGTCCCTCAACTGCCTTCAACCCCCCGAAATGCATGGAACAGCTTTTTATCTCAAGCAGTGACATTTATTAGCAACCTGATTAGTATTTATTTTCCCAATCTTTCGTAGGGCAAATCTTTCCGCTGGATCCAAATTCGGACTGGTTTGCTTTTTTCTTTTTCACTCCGCCACTGGCGAAGCCCTACAATCTTCGGACAACCACACGGTTCGACAAGCTCACCGTCCTGAGCAGAGCCGAAGGAAGGGTTGTCCCTACATTCCTACAGTTTTTCATCCGACATTCGTGATCCGTCATCCGTAATTGTTTTTTCTATTTTCCTTCTTCTGTCTTACATCTTCCTTTTTATTTATTCATCATTCGTCATCCGTCATTATTTCCACTTGAACCCTTGACCCCTCGTCCGCCTCTGGCGGATTGAATCCTCGCAACATTTTATCCCGCATAAATCATTTTGCTACCTGTTCTTTTCTCACAAATATGTTCCTTATAGTCAGTAAACTGAATTCTTTTAACCCGAATATCCCCTGTGGTCGGGTGAGCATTAAGATTATCAGAATCAGGGAGTACATCACCATCCGGTAATCCTTAACCACTCTCAGGAATTCAGGAAGAATCGTAAAAATAATTGCCGCCAGAATTGAGCCGGTGATACTTCCCATTCCACCCAAGACCACCATAATGATTATCTCAATTGAGCGCATAAAGGTGAAGCTGTTAGTATGCAGATACATCAGATAATGCCCGAAAAGCCCTCCGGCGATCCCGGCGAAAAATGCCCCGATGACGAAGGCGTAAACTTTATAATAGGTGGTATTAATCCCCATCGCCTCTGCTGCTACTTCATCTTCCCGGACAGAGAGGAATGCCCGCCCGTGTGTGGAATTGATTAAATTCCGGATTACGACCACAGTCACAAGCATAAAAAATAAAACCCAGAAAAGATTGGTGTACCCGGGGATGTCTGCAAAGCCTCTGGCTCCGCCCACTGCATCGATATTCAAAATCAGGACCCGGATTATCTCACCGAAACCCAGGGTGGCAATAGCTAAATAATCCCCTTTTAATCTCAGAGAGGGAATACCTACAATCAACCCTGCCAGAGCTGCTAAGGTACCTCCCAGGATTAAAGCAGAGACAAAGATGACCGATTTTGCCAGCCAGGGGAAAAGAAGAATAGAGGTCAGACTCGGGACCAGGTTTCTGCCGAAATAGAAGGTGAAAAATGCCGAGGTGTACCCGCCGATGGCCATAAAACCCGCATGACCAATAGAGAACTGACCGGTGAACCCGTTTATCAAATTCAGGCTCACAGCCAGGATAATGTTTATGCCAATCAGGATCAATATCTGGAAGAGATAAGGGTTCATCCGGCGAGGGACATAGTAATTAACCAGAAGAAGAAATCCCAGGACCAGAATTATGAAGATGATTTTCTTGAATTGCATATTTCGGAATTCGGTATTCGCTATTGGCTATTCGCTTTTAGTTTTAACTCTTGAGCTTTTGTCCGTCAAAGTCGGGAAGAAGCAATCCGTTCACAGTGTGTCGATTGCTTCGTCGTCCAAATGGACTCCTCGAAATGACTGGTCAAAGGTGTCATTGCGAGCCCGCAGGGCGAAGCAATCCGCTTATTTTGAGAAGATTGCTTCGTCGCTTCGCTCCTCGCAATGACAGTTTTTTCAGTCTTCCATCTTCCTTTTTCCATTTTTTTACGCTTTTTCACCGGTAAATCCACCCAATAAACCAGATGGTTTGAAAAGCAATATCAGGATCAGAATGGCAAAGGCAATGGCATCTCTGTAAGTTGAGGATAGATACCCCACCACCATCACCTCAGCGATGCCCATTATCATCCCGCCTAACATTGCTCCTGGAATGTTGCCTATGCCTCCAAGAACTGCGGCAACAAATGCCTTAATGCCTGGCATTATCCCCATCAAAGGCTCTATCTTGGGATTGGTCAGAGCAACCAGTATGGCTGCGGCTGCAGCTAAGGCTGAGCCCAAGACAAAGGTTATGGAGATAATCCGGTCTACTGATATTCCCATTAAGGAGGCCGCCTCGCGGTTAAAAGAAACCGCTCTCATCGCCTTTCCGGTTTTGGTCTTCAGAACGAAAAGCTGTAGTGAAACCATCAGCAACAGAGACACCCCCAACACTATTACCTGCTGATTAGTCAGGATTATCCCACCACTTGAGATCACATCTTTTTTGGCAATTATCTGAGGAAAAAATTTAGGGTCAGCACCAAAAATAAGTTGACCGGCATTTTCAAGGAACAAAGATACTCCAATGGCTGTGATTAACGCGGTCAGGCGGGGAGCTTTTCTCAGAGGCTTGTAGGCACCCCTCTCGATGACGAATCCCAGAATCCCGCAGCATCCCATAGATAACAGGAAAACAGCCACCGCTCCGAAAATGGTAGGTTCCTGGGCCAGACCAAGCCATTTAACCGCATAGAACCCGGCAAATGCGCCTACCATATAGACGTCGCCATGCGCAAAATTTATCAGCCTCAGAACCCCGTAGACCATGGTATACCCAAGAGCTATCAGGGCATAGATCGAGCCCCAGGCGATACCGTTGATCATCTGTTGAAGAAACTCAGACATAAATATAAACTAAAATGACGAATGACGGATGACAGATGAATGATGAAAGAATAAATGACTAATGATTGATTTCGGATAACTAATAAGAGATAAAAACAGACAATCACATAACAAAAACAAAACGAAGGATGTCTTCCGCATTCTAGAGATTTCTTTTCTTTAAAAATGATATGAGAGCACCTATTTGTCTGGAAAGGGATCTGGTCTGTCCTAGTAGCTTTTCCGAAAAATCTCCATCCAGATAACCCAATTCTTTGGAGAGGAATACCTGGCTTCTAACTTCGGATACAGACCCTTTTGCTATATATAAAGATCTAATGAATTCTTTTCTTGAGCTTCTTTCAAAACCTTCAGCTATATTGCTTGACACGGAGACGGCCGCCCTTCTGATCTGTTCAGATAAACCATAATCTCTTTTAAATTTCTCTTCTTTAGTTATTTTATAGATCTGCACTGCCAAAACTATTGCCTCTTTCCAGACCGGCAAATCCTCGAAATTATTATAAACTGCCATTCTTAATCCGGGATCAGATTTTGTCTTTTATTAGTGATTCTTCAACAGTCATCAGTTATTCGCTTTTTTAATTCGTCATTCGTAATTCGTCATCCGTCATTTTATTATGGACTAATCGTTTCCACGTACTTGAGCTTACCATCTTCGATTTTTAGGACCACTGCCGATTTTTTAGCATTCCGGTTTTCATCTATGGTGATAAGACCGGTAACTCCGGGGAAATCTTTGGTCTGGGCTAAGGCATCCCGGATGCGCTCTCTATTCCCGGGAGTATTTATCGCATCCATAAGAGATTTAGCCTGCGGGTTTTGACGATAGGAATCCTTTATGTTTTTCTCATCCAAAATTCCGGACCTTTTTATGGCATCAAAGGCTATTCGAGCCGCATCATAACCCAGGGGCGCCATTGCATCCGGAATCTCATTATATTTGACTTTAAAATCTGAGAGGAATTTCTGCATTTCAGGTCTGGGGTCGTCTGGAGTGTAATGGTTGCTGTAATAGGTATTTTCTAAGGCTTTCCCGCCTATCTCGATCAGGCGCGGAGAATCCCACCCATCTCCTCCGATCAAAGGGATTGTAATCCCTAAATCTCTTGCCTGGCGGGCAATTAAACCCACCTCAGTGTAATAGCCGGGGATAAATATGACATCGGGTTTTTTCGCTTTTAGTGAGGTTAACTGGGCTCTGAACTCTATGTCTCCTTCAGAATAGGACTCCTCAGCTATGACCGTTCCGCCTAAATTCTTAAAAGTCTCTGTGAAAAACTGGGCCAAACCCACACTGTAGTCATTTTTTATGTCTTTCAGAATCGCGGCTTTGCTTGTCTTGAGAGTATTACGGGCAAACTTTGCCATCACTTCACCCTGAAAAGGGTCTATGAAGCAAACTCTGAAAATAAAATCACCTACCTGGGTTACTTTGGGATTTGTGGATGCGGGAGTGATCATTGGAACTTTTGCCTCCTGACAGATTGGTGCTCCGGCTAAGCTCCTGGAGGATGCCACCTCTCCCAAGACTACTAAAACCTTATCCTGGTTAACTAATTTTTTGACTGCGGTAGCTGCTTCTTCCGGCTTGGACTGGTCATCCTCTACTACGATCTTGACCGGCTTTCCCTGTATCCCTCCGGCTTTATTTACCTCCTCCAGAGCCATCTCTATTCCTCTTTGGGTCGACTTGCCAAAGGTGGCTGTACCGCCAGTAAGGGAGCCGAACTCACCTAAAATGACGACATCCTCTTTCTTGGCACAGGAAAATAAAAGTGTGCCCACTACTACCAGTGCAAGCCACCAGCAAATCTTTGAGCTTCTTTTCATCTTATTCCTCCTTTTCAAAACAAATAATTTTCTCACTTAGATATATCTTAAATCAAGATTTGTCAAGCCCTTTTTGAAATAAGGAAAACCTTCTGGTCGATAGGCTGATTCCCTGAGTCAATCGCAAGAGTGTTCGTAAGAGTGTCTAATCCCGGAAACGGATCCGCAGCACTGAACGCCCTTGCCAAAAAATAGTTTGTATTTTTGAAAAGGTCGTATTATTATTCCAGATGAAAGTTTTATAGCATTTTTAACCGCTTAAAAGCCAAAAAATGTCCCGTTACGATAAGATCATTCAGAGATTCAGTCGCAGGTTAAACCAGATAGAGGAAGATCTCAGGGAAAAACGGTTTGCTGAATCTGATCACGAAAGAGAAGGACAACAGGCAAAATCTGCTACTGGTTTTGCACCCAGATTATCTGAATATGAATATTATCAAGCCCAGGAACTGAAGCAGGAATTAGTGGATCGTTACAGAGATCAATCGTTGAACAAAGTCATCCCCGGAGAGAAAATCTCCAACCAATACGGAACTTTCTACCACATATCAGAGCAGGTCAAAGAAGATTCTTTCAAGTCAGAAAAAGAAAGCGTGGAGAAAACTATTCTTTCCTTCTTCTCTCTTCTCCCTGGAATCAGGGAATACAGGGAGGATCAACTTAAGAAGGCTGGATACAAAAACCTTCAGGATTTAATTTCCCATCCGCGCTGGGGAAAGGAAGCAGAGCTTGTTCTGCAAGTCGTATTCGACGAAGATAAGCTTGGGCTTCAGCATCTTCTCTCCTCTCGCCTGCCCAAATCTCATCCCTTGGTCTTTAGCCTGTCTTCTTTTCATCCCTGGGAGGATTTCCTTTTTCTGGACATAGAGACTCTGGGTCTTTTTGGAGGCAATTTAGTCATTTTAATCGGAATCGCTACTCTGGAAGATGGAAATAAAATGAGGTTAGACCAGTTCTTAGCCCTTGAAGTCGAAGAAGAGATAGGGCTTCTGAAGGCATTTTCAGAATATCTTTTCAAATCTAAATCTCTGGTCAGTTTCAATGGCAAGGCATTTGATGTCCCTTTCTTAGAGGGAAGGTTCAGGTATTACGGAATAATACCCGACCTGCACAAACCCCATTTTGACCTGTTGCATTTTTCCAGAAGGGTATGGAAAAACCAACTCCCTGATTTCTGCCTGGATACTATTGAAAGAAATATCCTGAAAGAAAAAAGGTCGACCCATCTGCCGAGCTCCCTTGTGCCTGAATTCTACTCAGACTATCTTAAGACCAAAAATTATGGACTTCTGAAACCGATAGTGGAGCATAACCGGCAGGATGTGCTGACCTTAGTCCGCATCTTCTCGGAACTGCACCGCAGCACAACTGCGCTGGAATAATTTTGTAGTGGCGACCCCCTATGGTCGCCCGATGGGATTTTATGTAGCGTCGGGCTTTATGCCCGACGAAAAAAATGTAGGGGCGAACCTATGTGTTCGCCCAAGATTTGGAGAGGAAGAATTAAATTTTGTGTAGAACGTAGCGTCCAACGTTTCTGTCGGACGAGAAAGACTTTCAGAGTCGCCTGATAGAATTCGGGTTCGATAAATCGAACCCCTACATTAGTATTTGTAGGGACTTGATTTATCAAGCCCAGTTCAGAGTGTAGGGGCACGGTCCCGCCGAAGGCGGGATGCCCCTACTATAAAAACCGCAAGGCTAAAAGCCTTGCCCTACATTTTTATCTGTTATTCGTCATTCGATATTCGTCATCCGTCATCCGAGGAACGAGTATGAACCAGATCATAGAAGGATTGAAAAAACATAAATGGTATAAAGGGCAGATTCTCGAGACCAAAATCATTTCTTCGAAAAGCGGCGAGTTTTTTGAGCTTTCCCCTTCTCTGCCTGGTTCTCTGCAAGAATATCTGACATCTAAAAAAATTGGAAAATTATATTCTCACCAGGCCGAAAGCATAAAGAAAATCAGGGAAGGAAAAAACCTGATCATCACAACCGGAACTGCCTCAGGAAAAACCTTGTGTTTTAACCTTCCTATCCTGGAGACTCTGGAAAAAGAAAGAAAGTCGACCGCCTTATATCTTTATCCCCTTAAAGCCCTAACTAATGACCAGTTGAAGGTCTTAAAGGAGATGGAAGGTTTTCTGGATTTCAGATTACAGCCTGCGATCTATGATGGTGATACCCCTCAGGAAAGAAGAGTCTCCATCCGGGAAAAATCCAGGATAATCCTTTCTAATCCTTACGAGCTGCACCAGGTGCTCCCCTATCATTATAAATGGGAAAATTTTTTCAAGAATCTGAAATTCGTAGTCATAGACGAGGCTCACAGGTATAAAGGGGTGATGGGCTCTAATGTCGCCCTTCTGATTCGCAGGTTTCTTTCAATCTGCCAGATTTACGGCTCTTCGCCCCAGTTTGTCCTCTCCTCTGCCTCTATTGCTAACCCGGCTGAGTTCGCTGAGAGATTAACTTCCAAAAACTTTGAGGTTATAACTGGGGACGGCTCTCCCAGAGGAAGAAAATTTTTCGTCTTCTGGGACTCCACCAAATATAAGGAAAGCTCAGTCCACGTGCAGACCAAGAACATATTGGTCCACACAGTCAAAAATAACCTTCAGACCTTATGCTTTGTGGTCTCCAGAAGACTTTCCGAGCTTATCAGCTTCTGGATAAAAAATGAATTTCCTAAACTGAAAATATCCTCTTATCGGGCAGGGTATCTTCCCTCAGAAAGAAGGGAAATAGAGAGGAAATTAAGACAAAAAGAGCTGGAGGGGGTCGTCTCCACCACTGCTTTGGAGTTAGGTATTGATATCGGAGGACTCGACTCAGTGATTATCTCAGGTTATCCTGGCACGATTGCCTCTTTTTTCCAGCAGGCAGGCAGAGCTGGAAGAAAAAACCAGGATTCGTTAGTTTTCTTTGTTGGATTTGAAGACGCACTGGACCAGTATCTTTTAAAACATCCAGAAGTTCTGTTGTCAGGAAATTTCGAGAATGCAATTATTGATTTATCTAACCCCTACATCCTGAGCGGACACCTGCTGTGCGCTACATCTGAGCTTCCTTTGAAAAAAGAAAACTGCAGATTTTTAGGAGAAGAGACCGAGGAGATTCTAAACTCGCTTCAGAAGGAAAACCTGGTCAGAAAAACTCCGCAGGGTTTTATCTATTGCGGAAAGGAAAGACCCCAGCAGGTGGTTTCGTTGGATAATATCTCCAGCCAGTTGGTCAAAGTGGTATGGGAAAACCAGATCCTGGAGACTCTGGATTTGCAGAGGGCCTATGCAGAGGCTCATACCGGCGCGGTTCTGATTCATCAAGGGGAAAGTTACATAGTGGAGGAACTGGACCTGAAGAACCTGAAAGCTAAAGTTAAGAAGGAGGTAGTGGATTATTATACAGAGACTGTGGATATTGATGAGGTGAAGACAATCCAGGAAGAGGAAAGAAAACCGTATCGAGATTTTACCCTGTTTCTGGGCAAAGTGGAGGTAAAGGATAAATACGTGGGGTACAAGATAAAAAAGTATGAACAGGTGGTAAATTTTATCCCTCTTGATTTGCCTCCGGTAGTTTTTCAGACTGTAGGACTATGGTTTGATTTACCGGTTCACCTGAGGAATGAGTTGGAATTCAGAGGTCTGGATTTTGCAGGCGGAATGCATGCGGTGGAGCATGCCACGATCGCTATGTCCCCCCTGCTGGCGATGTGCGACCGCAACGACATTGGCGGGGTCTCTTATCCTTTTTTCCCGGAATTGGGAAAGGCTTTCATTTTCATCTATGATGGATACGAGGGCGGCATCGGAATCTCGGAGAAATTGTATGAGACTTTCAGGAGTTTAGTGCAAATGACCTATAACCTGATTAAAGATTGCGAGTGTGAGGAAGGTTGCCCAGCCTGTATTCTCTCTTCCAAATGCGGAAATAATAACCGGCCGATGGACAAAACTGCTGCTCTTTATATCCTGGAAAATATGATTAAAGCAATGACGGATACCGAATGACGGATTACGAATAAATGCAAAGTCGTAGGTCGGGTTGCGATAGCCACCCGACAATATGAATGTTTTTCTTTTTCAAAATTTTTATATTTTGTCGGGCAGTCTCCGACAGCCCGACCTACAAAACAAAAAGAGACGCATGCTATGCGTCTCTACACACTGTTTTAGAGCAATCGAATATAAAGTTTTTTGGAGTTATAACCCGCGGACGAAATTCTTCTCTTTAGAGGGCGGCTCCTCGAGAACTTCACCTTTTTTAGGCTTGAGTTTCAGTGCTCTGGCAATTGCTCTTTCAAGGTTTTCCCTTTTTATCGGTTTGGACAGGACCACTTCCACGCCTAAGTCCTTTGCCTCTTGGGTCAATATCTGATCTCCCCAGCCAGTCACCAGGATTACCGGTATTCTTGGATTTATCTCTTTTGATTCTGCTGCAAAATCCCAGCCTGTCATCCCGGATATCCCCAGGTCAGTGATAATTACATCATATTTCTCTAATTTCAAGAACGATATCCCTTCGGTCCCGCTACAAGCCACTTTAACCTCGTACCCCTCCTCGTAAAGCATATCCACCAGAACCCCCTGCAGATCCTCGTCGTCTTCAATCAGCAGAACCTTGACTTTTCCTGCTGGCAGCTCCACGGTGGAGGTTTCTTCTTTTTCTTTGACCTTGGAGAGAGGTAATTTGAGGATGAAGGTCGTCCCTTTATCTTCCTGGCTTTCCACCGCGATCTTTCCGTTATGCTGCAGGATAATGGAATATGCCACTGTCATTCCCAGCCCGTTCCCCTTTTCCGGCTTGGTGCTAAAGAAAGGCTCAAATATCTTTTTCTTGACCTCCTCGCTCATACCGGTGCCGTTGTCTTTAACTGAAAGAAATATATTCTCTTCTTC
>JAUYBY010000097.1 GCA_030692925.1 Candidatus Zixiibacteriota bacterium
ATCCTGGGGCAGTTGGTGAGGACTTTGGTGGATGAGGAGAAAGCACCGGGGAACTATAAGATAATCTGGGATGGGAAAGACAATTCTGGCAAAGAAGTAGGAAGCGGGATATATTTTTATCAGTTGAGAACTGAAGAATACACAGCTACTAAGAAGATGGTTTTGTTACGGTAAAGTTTTGTTAGGGGCGTATTGCAATACGCCCCTACGGCTTTTTTGTAGGGGAAGGCTTCAGCCTTCCATTTTTCCCCTCTCTCGCCCCTGGAGGTCTAAAGACCTCCGTTACATTTCTTAAGCTCGGTTATAGAATGCTTGATAAATCAAGCAACTACAATGATGGCCGTAGGGGTTCGATTTATCGAACCTGGTTATACTCTTTTTTAGTTGTATTTGGAAAAAGTTTAGCGTATATTAGAAAGGAAATAAATAACCCGGCTTAGATCTGGCTTAAAGCCGGATTAAAGAATATTAAGGAGGAAAAAAATGCTTGGCGGAATTGGAGCTCAGGAACTGCTGTTAATCCTTTTAGTCCTATTGCTTTTATTTGGCGCAAAGAAAATACCTGAAATTGCCAAGGGATTAGGCAAGAGCGTAAGCGAGTTCAAAAAGGGGATGCGGGAGTTAGAGGATGAAGTGAAGAAGGAGGAGCCGACTCCTGAGGATAAGAAAAAGTTAGCTGGCTAAAAAGAGCTGTTCATATTTTTGTCTTAGAGCGATTTTTTGTCTGGAAAACGAATTTCGTAGC
This sequence comes from Candidatus Zixiibacteriota bacterium, assembly GCA_030692925.1. Taxonomy (GTDB): domain Bacteria; phylum Zixibacteria; class MSB-5A5; order MSB-5A5; family RBG-16-43-9; genus RBG-16-43-9. The sequence continues at coordinate 746 of JAUYBY010000097.1, forward strand.
GTCCGGGTTTATCCCGGACGTTTTTTAATTCTTTTAGTAGCGGAAGGCTTCAGCCTTCCATTTTTTGTTCTTAGCAAGTTGGAAACCTGAAGGTTTCCGCTACATTAAAACTTTCCCCTGCCCCTTAACAAAAAAATTGACAATAAACTTTTTTTGTGATATAATTCACTAAATTTTAATCTTCTTCCATTCAATATGTTCAAGATAGAACTAAGAAAAGTTACTAGAAAAAGGGCAGTAAAGGAAGGTAATAATTTAAAAGAGATGGAAGTCTTGAGAGGGGTAGATCTATCTATCCAGCCGGAGGAGATCTGCACTATTCTGGGACCTTCAGGCAGCGGTAAAAGCACCTTGTTACGGCTGATAAACAGGCTGGAAGAGGTTTCCTCTGGCTCAATCCACCTGGATGGGATCGACATAAAGGAGCTTGAAGTGTTGAACCTGCGAAAAAAAGTCAGTCTGGTTTTTCAGGTTCCGGTTATGTTTGACGGAAATGTAGAGGACAATCTGAGATTTGGACTGAAGGTCAGTGATGAAAAAAGTGACGAAGAAATGGAGAAATGCCTGAACCTGGTCGGCCTGGATTCGAATTTTTTGAAAAGAGATTCGCAGGAATTATCCATCGGTGAAAGACAAAGGGTCTCTTTAGCGCGAACTCTTATGCATAAACCTGAAGTTTTACTTTTAGATGAGCCGACCTCAGCCTTAGACCCTACGGCTACTCTACAAATCGAAAAGCTTATCAAAGATTTAAACCAGGAGTTAAAGCTGACTATACTTTTCATCACTCACAATCTGAGCCAGGCGCAGAGATTGGGGCACAGATGCGTCATTCTGATAGCTGGTGAGAAAGTTGAAGAAGGGGAGGCGCAAGTCGTTTTGCAGAACCCTAATAATCCCTTATCTCAGAAGTTTATCAGAGGGGAGTTGGTAAAGGAGGAGAAGTGATAGGTGGTATTAAAGAAGTGCTCTTGGCTTTAGTCCTGGTAGCTGTTTCAATAGGAATATCGTATTTCAGGAAACTCGATTTAGAAAAAGACCTGCTTATCGGCACATTACGCTCCTTTGTTCAACTTATAGCTGTTGGGTATGCTCTGGAGCTGGTCTTTGATCTGAATAACCTCTGGCTGATCTTGCTGGTTATCCTGATTATGGTCTTGGTCGGAGGTCAGACCGCTGGTTCCAGGACTAAAGGAAGTTTGAAGGGTTTCACAATCTCCACTTTTTCTATCGGGGTCGGGACCTTCTTTACCTTAGGAGCATTGCTTCTGTTAGGAGTCATAACTGCTGACCCGAAATATGTCATTCCTCTGGCTGGTATGACTATTGGAAACTCAACCAATGCTGCGGCTTTAGCCCTGGAGAGGATGTACTCGGAGATGAAGAACAAGAAGGATCAGATAGAACAGGCCCTATCCCTGGGAGTAACCTCAACTCAGGCAGTAGAGCATTCTTTCAAAGCCACTGTGAGGGCGGCGATGATACCGACTTTGAACCTGATGAAGATTGTAGGTCTGGTGCAGCTTCCCGGAGCGATGACCGGGATGATTTTAGCCGGTGCCAGTCCGCTTCAGGCGGTGAAACTTCAGATAATCGTGGTCTATATGCTCATCTGCGCGGTGAGCATAGCGGCGGTAATCACTTCCAGGCTTTCACAGAGCACCTATTTTACGAAATATCATCAACTGGTGATTTCATAAGGTCAATCTGGTGGAAGATTCAAAGAACATAAAAGTCATTGAACATCTACTGGAGAAGGAATATGGCAGAAAAGTCTTAAAACCTACTAATGATCCTCTGTCAGAGCTGATTGCAACAATACTTTCACAGAACACCTCGGATAATAACAGTCACAGAGCTTATAGGAATTTAAAGCATAATTTCAAAAACTGGGAAGAGGTAAGATCGGCACCTTTGAGTAAAATCGTCCAGAGCATTAAAGTAGGAGGACTTGAAAAAATTAAAGCAGAAAGGATAAAGAATATTCTCAATCAAATTTATAAAGAAAAAGGTGCAGTGAGTCTTGCCTTTCTGAAAAAATGGAATACGGAAAAGGTCAAGGAGTATCTGAGCCATTTCACAGGAGTGGGAGATAAGACCGTTGCCTGCGTGCTGCTCTTTGCCCTGGGACGGACAGTTCTACCGGTGGATACCCACATCCTGCGGGTGAGTAAACGGCTCGGGCTTATCCCTTGGAAAACCGACTCTAAAAAAGCTCACGTTCTTTTGCAGAACAAAATTCCGCCAGCTCTGGTTTACCCTTTTCATCTGAATCTTATCGAGCAAGGCAGGAAAATCTGCAAAGCCAGAAATCTGCTCTGTGGAAAGTGCGTTCTTTTTCAAAAATGCGAATTTAAAGACAAACATAAATATATCTGAAAGGAGTTAAGATGCCCAAGATCGACCTTTTAAAAGAGGGGAGAAAAGTAAAAGACCCTTTTAAGCCAATTCCGGTGAGCAGGGTGGGTGATGCCAATATCCTGCTTTCGATGATCAAGGGGGAATATAAAAAGCATAATCATCCCTATGATGAGTTTTTCTACGTTCTGGACGGGAAGATCGAATTAGAGTTTGATAAGGAAAAAATGGTTTTAAAAAAAGGAGAGGGGGTTCTGGTGAAGAAGGGACAGTGGCACAAATCCAGGTCTAAAGGGAAATCACTGGTGATGCTCTTTGAAAGGAGCGGAATGGAAAGCCAGTTTTCCGATTGAAACTTATGCCAGTCGATTTCAGGAAAATACCGGGCACTACGAAGCTTTTTTCCGATTTCCTGTATGATTTTGGGAAGGTGGAAAGATTCTATGCTGGCGATTTTCGTAAAGATAAAAACTATTTAAGGGTTTTCAAATCAATTAAGGAAAGAAAATATCCAAGGGAGAAACTTTCCTCCATTCTCAAAGAACAGAGTCGAAGGTTTGACTCTCCAGAAGAAGTTTTTAAGAAGATTGCGCTTCTCAAGGAGCCAGACTCCTTGGTAATCTTCACGGGTCAGCAGGTTTGTCTTTTTGGGGGACCACTATTCATCATCTATAAGGCTCTCACCACAATTAAATTAGCTGAGGAATTATCCTTCAGGTTCTCCAGAACCTTTATACCTGTTTTCTGGCTTGACTCAGAAGACCATGACTTCGAAGAGGTCAGGTCAACTTGTATCATAGATAAAGAAAATCAACTTGAAGAGATCAGGTATTCGTCTTCGAAGATTCCTTCTGGCGAGCCTATGTATAAAGTTGTCCTGGAGGAGGAAATCAACTCCTGCCTGGAGAAATTGAAATCATCTCTTCATCCGACCGAGTTCAAGGATGAAGTTGTTCACGCTCTTGAGGACCGCTATTCCAAAGGGCAGACTCTTCCGAATTCTTTTGCTAAATGGATGACCAGGTTACTGGGCAAATATGGTCTGGTGATAGTTGACCCCGGAGATAAGGAATTAAAAAAGTTGGCAGTCGATTTTTTCCTTAAAGAGATAGAAAATCCGTCTAAATCAATGAAACTGGCAAAAGAAACTGGTAAAACTCTGGAATCTTCAGGTTACCATCAACAGGTCGTCAAGTCTGAAGATGCCGTAAATCTCTTTCTGGAGATGGATGGCAAAAGGTCCGCTTTGAAATGGAACGGAGAGTCAATCCAAGTGGAGAGAAGCGATAGAAGGCTGACCAGGGAGGAGCTAAATCATATAATTGAAAATGAGCCTGAAAGACTGAGCCCGAACGTTCTTTTGCTTCCCTTGATGAGAAGTTATCTTTTTCCAACTGCGGCTTATATCGGAGGTCCGGGCGAGATCAGCTATTATGCTCAGTTAAAATCCGTTTTTGAGTTTTTTGATATTCCCATGCCCTTGGTCTATCCTCGTGCCAGCGTCAGTTTGATAGAGGATAAGATCAAACAGGTGCTTCAAAAATATTCTCTTGAATTTATCGATCTATTTCAGGACCCGGAAATACTGATAAACTCGGTTTTAAAAAAGAAATTTCCAGACCCTTTGGAAAATACTTTAGAGAAGAAGAGAAACGAGATATCGAAAATTCTGGATAGCCTTGAACAGGAGCTTATTTCCTCAGAGCCAACATTGAAACAAAATCTCGAAACTACCAGGGGGAAGATCGATTTCGAGTTAAAAAGATTAGGTGAAAAACTTTTTCAAGCTTACCGGCAGAAAGACCAGACTCTCAAGGAGCGGGTCTATAAAGCTAAAAACAATCTTTTTCCGGATAATAAACTTCAGGAAAGGGTTTTAAACCTTTCACCTTATCTGATAAAATATGGTTTTGAATTCGTAGATTTTTTATATAATAAAGTGGAGATCGAAAAAATTGACCACCAGTTAATAGAGGTAGGATGATTCGATGCGCATAGGGGTTACCTGTTATCCGGTTCCAGGAGGAAGCGGAGTAGTTGCCACAGAATTGGGGATAGATCTGGCAAAAAGAGGGCACCAGGTTCATTTTATCACCTACTCGCCCCCTTTCAGGCTGCAGAGATTTATCGAGAACCTTTACTATCACCAGGTGGAAGTTTCCAATTACCCTCTTTTCAAATTCCCTCCTTACACTTTGAGCTTAGCCTGTAAAATGGCAGAAATAGCAGAGCTTTGGTCTTTAGACCTTTTGCATGCTCACTATGCCATTCCTCACGCCACTGCGGCTTTTTTAGCCAAGAGCATCTTGAAGGAGCATAGTCCAAAGGTGATAACCACTCTACACGGCACAGACATAACCCTGGTGGGTGCTGACCAATCTTTCCGCGGAATTACTAAATTCAGCATAGAGGAAAGCGACGGGGTTACTACGGTTTCCGAGTTTTTGAAAAAAAGGACCCGGGATGAGTTCGGGTTAAAAAATGAGATTGAGATGATTCCGAATTTTGTGGACACGGAGAGGTTCATTCAAAGAGAGGACCAAGCCCGGAGAAGACAGTTTGCAGAAGATGATGAAAGAATCCTGATGCATATCTCCAATTTTCGTCCAGTGAAAAGAGTTGAGGACATTATTAAGATATTTCACCTAATCGATAAGAAACTGTCGTCAAAGCTGGTTTTGATAGGTGATGGTCCGGATTTGAGCAAGGCTCTTTCCCTTTCCAGAGATTTCGGTATCGAGGATAAAGTTATCTCCTTGGGTGGACAGGACTATGTGGAGAATCTCCTGCCTTTAGCTGACCTATTTCTTCTGCCAAGTGACCAGGAGAGCTTTGGTCTGGTGGCTTTGGAGGCAATGAGCTGTGGAGTTCCAGTAATCGCTACCAAAACAGGAGGATTGCCAGAAGTGGTCATAGATGGAGAGAACGGATTTTTGGGCCCTTTAGGTGATGTTGAGTTTATGTCGCAAAAAGGGATTGAGCTTTTGTCAGACGAAAATAGATTAAATAAGTTCAGAGAAAACTGCAGAAAAAGAGCAGTGGAAAAATTCGATTCCAAATTGATTGTTCCGAAATATGAGGAATACTACAAAAAGATAGTAGACAGTAGGTAGTAGACAGTAGACAGGGAAAAGATTTACCCTGTAGGCTATTTGCTGTTTACTGTCTTCTTTTCGGAAGGAGGTGAAGTGTGAAATTAGAAGTGCTGGCTATTGCCGCTCACCGGGATGATGCAGAGATCACTTATGGAGGGACTCTTATTAAATTAGTCGATTCAGGTTATAAGGTTGGGATCGTTGACTTAACACAAGGAGAGATGGGAACCAGAGGCTCTGCCAGGTTAAGAGGAATCGAGGCTAAATGTGCGGCTAAAATGATGGGGATTATAGTCAGGGAAAATCTGAAATTGCCGGATTCAGGAGTCGAGCTGACGCGAGAGAATAAAATAAAGTTAGTCAGGTTGATCAGAAAATATAAGCCTCATCTGGTTATATTGCCTTACTGGGAACAGAGACACCCTGACCATGCTAACTGTTCCAGATTAGGTTATGATGCCTGCTATCTTGCAGGCTTGGCAAAGCTCAAGGTTCCGGGTGAGACTCACCGTCCTTATAAGATAATCTACTCCACTTCTTTTAGAGAAGTGGCTTGCTCTTTTGTGGTTGATATTACCGAGCAATTGGAAAGAAAACTGGGAGCGGTTGCCTGCTACAAATCTCAATTTAAAGATATGAAAGGGCGGAAAGACGTTCTCATACCTGGGATGGATGTTTTCGACTTTATGAGGATCCGGGCGGCTTATTACGGCTCTCTCATCGGGGTCAGATATGGAGAAGCATTTATGGTCAAAGAGACAATGGCGGTCCAGGACCCGATGAAACTTTTGGGAAGATCGATTTAAAAAAGGTGATAGGTGGTAGGTAATAGGTCGTAGGGTAAATCGTAGGGCTCCGCCTTTGGCGGAGCAAAAAATGTAGGGACAGAACATTGTTCTGTCCTGTGTTCTTGGATCGGTAACCCCGCCTTGACCTCAAGGCGGGGGTTCATATGCTCAAAGGTTTAAAGGTTCAAGAGTAAAGGGAAATGTAGGGGCAGACCTGCGTGTCTGCCTTGAATATTCGGGCGAACACGTAGGTTCGCCCCTACAACTCGTAACGTCCTACGTTTCTGTCGGACGCTGTGGACTCATCATAATTTCCTTGCAAATCTAATTTATAAATTTTATATTCCTTTCCGGAAGGAAGAGGATGGGATCTGGTGGTCCTCGCGGACTTCAAATCCGTCGTCCCTGACCAAAAATCGGGGTGGTGGGTTCGATTCCCACCCCTTCCGCTCATTTTGGAACGAGGTCTCATAAGCTATATGCGGGGCTGGGAGCCCCGCCTACGAGGGTAAGAGAAGCCGATAAACCGTAGGTCGGGCACCCTTGCCCGACTCTCTGAGTTATCCCTCCCTCGTAGGGAGGGATAAAGGGAGGGTAACCTTCTCTCACAAAGGGGAGAGGGGATGTAAAAAGTAAAAATTATGGAGAAAAAACAAAAAATCAGGTTGACGACACTGGCGTCAAGTTCTGGCTGAGCGGCAAAATGTAGTCCTCAGGACCTGACGCAGGTTCTGCGTCATCTGCCAAAGATTAAAAATAACCGGGTGCTGATAGGTTATGACAGCGTGGATGATGCCGGGGTGTATAAACTGACTGAAAATTTAGCCCTGGTGCAAACTGTTGATTTCTTCCCACCGATAGTGGACGATCCTTATGACTATGGCCGTATCGCCGCAGCCAATTCCTTGAGCGATATCTACGCTATGGGAGGAAAGCCGGTCTCCGCTTTGAATATCGTGGGTTATCCGAAGGAGCTTATGCCTTTATCTTATCTGGAGAAGATTTTGAAAGGCGGAGCTGATAAAGCTAAGGAAGCTGGCATTTCTATCATCGGAGGACATACCTTGAAAACCAAAGAGCCGATTTACGGGCTTTCCGTGAACGGGATAATTCATCCTAAAAAAATTGTGAGTAATGCTGGTGCAAAGCCCGGGGATTTGCTTATCCTGACTAAACCCTTAGGTATCGGGATAATCACCACAGCCATTAAAAGAGATAAGGCATCACCAGAAATGGTTAAAGAGGTTGTGAAGGTGATGAGTGAACTGAATAAAACTGCTTCTGAGGTTATGCTGAAATTCGGTGTAAAAGCTTGTACTGACATCACCGGCTATGGATTTTTAGGTCATCTATGTGAGATGACTTCTGCCTCTTGGGTTGGGGCAAAGATTTATTTATCTAATATACCGGTTCTGGATTACGCCTGGAAGTTGGCTGAGCAGAAGATCGTTCCAGGGGGAACTGTATCCAACCGGAATTTTATGGAAGGCAAGGTTGATTGGGGAAAAGATATCTGTGAAGAAGCAAAATTAATATTGTGCGATGCCCAGACCTCAGGAGGGCTTCTTATCAGCGTTTCAAAAAGTAAAGCTCAAAAGCTTTTGGGCTCCCTGGAAAAAAGAGGGGTTAAAAATTCCTCCATCGTGGGTGAGATAATCAAAGATAAAAGATGCAGGATAAAAGTAGAGTGGTAAAAAGCAAAAAACTCAGACAGATTCCCAGCATTGAAGAGATTCTGCAATCTGAGGAGCTACGGAAATATATCTCTTCACTTTCCCGGCCGCTGGTGACTCAGGTAATAAGAAGAATTGTGCAAGGGATACGAAAAGAGATGAGTAAAAAAGGCCAGAGTTTTTCTAAAGAACAGCTACTCACAAAAGTTATAGAAGAACTCGAAGCTTTGTCCTCCTCTACATTGAAACCAGTCATAAATGGAACTGGTGTGATAATCCACACTAATCTTGGGCGTGCTCCCATTGGTGAGGAAGTTTTAAAACATATTACCCAAGTAAGTGCCAACTATTCTTCTTTAGAATATAATTTAAAAAAGGGGAAAAGAGGGGAAAGGACAACCTTCTTAGAAAGACTGCTGTGCGAGCTTTCAGGCTCAGAGGCTGCTTTAGCGGTGAATAACAATGCGGCTGCGGTTCTTCTTATTCTCTCAGGCTTAGCTAAAGGGAAAGAGGTCATCATCTCCAGGGGTGAACTTGTTCAGATAGGCGGGGGTTTTCGGATACCGGATATTTTGAATGAGAGCGGAGCAATTATGAAAGAAATCGGGACGACCAACCGCACTTCACTTTCTGATTATCAGAGAGCAATAAATAAAAATACAAAAATCCTTTTGAAAGTGCACAAGAGTAATTTCTGGATGTCGGGATTTGTGGAGGAAGTTTCAGTTGATGAATTAGTTACCTTAGGAAGAAAGCATCGCCTGATAATGGTTGAGGACTTGGGAAGTGGGGCTGTCCCTTTTACTGAAAACTTCGGGTTAGGACATGAGCCAAGGATTACGGAGGGGGTCTCTTCAGGTGCGGACCTGGTCTGTTTTTCAGGAGACAAGCTTTTAGGAGGACCTCAAGCCGGAATCATAGTCGGGAGAAAAAAATATATCGACCAGCTCAGGAAAAATCCCCTGTATCGTGCCCTGCGCGTGGATAAGATGGTTATCGCGGGTCTGGAGCAGGTTATCTTGAGTTATCTTAAAAAAGAAGAAGAGAAGATACCTGCATGGAGGTTGATTTCTGCCTCTTTAGATGTCTTGAGAAAAAGAGGGGAGGAAATCTCAGCCAGGCTGAGCGCATTCGGGATTTCTGCTTCTCTGCAAGAGAGCAAGAGCACTGTAGGTGGTGGTTCGCTTCCAGGCGAGACCCTTCCTACTATAATATTATGTCTAAGTTCCTCAATTACTCCAGAGAATTTAGCAGAGAGATTCAGGAGTCTGGATTTTCCCATAATCGGACGGATTGAAAAAAACAGATTTTGCTTGGATTTAAGGACGATTTTCCCGGAACAGGATGAGCTGATTGTGCAGGGCGTAAGAAAGGTGCTGGGCATGTAGCGGAGGTCTTCAGACCTCCAAGGGTGGGGAGAGAAAAATGGAAGGCTAAAGTCTTTGCCAGGATACTGTGGACAAGACCCTGATGGCCTTCCGCTACAAAAATTATAGAGCATGTAGGGGCGAACCTATGTGTTCGCCCAGTTATTTTTTTACTATCGGGTCAGGAGACCCGACGGGTACTTAAAATCCAGTCATTGCGAGGAGTCCATTTGGACGACGAAGCAATCCACGCAAATTGCTCGGATTGCTTCGCCCCCTACGGGGACTCGCAATGACGGACTCTTGGACGATGGATTCATTTTATGTTCGTAATCGGAACTGCAGGACATGTGGATCACGGCAAATCCGCTCTAGTTAAGGCTTTGACCGGAATCGATCCGGATAGATTACCAGAAGAGAAAAGAAGAGGGATGACCATCGATCTGGGGTTTGCCTGGCTTCCTTTACCGGATGGAACTGAGGTGGGAATTGTCGACGTACCCGGGCATGAGAGATTTGTCAAGAATATGATTGCGGGCGTGGGCGGAATTGATGCTGCACTTCTGGTGATTGCAGCAGATGATGGCTGGATGCCCCAGACTCAGGAGCATTTAGAGATATTAGAGCTTCTGGGAGTCAAAGAGGGGATTGTGGTTATCAACAAGATCGACTTAGTAAAAGAGGATTGGCTAAATCTGATAGAGGATGATATAAAAAATAAGCTCAAGGGCACACCCTTTGAAAAAGCAGTCGTGGTCAGAACTTCTGCTATTCAGAGAACCGGAATTGAGGAGCTGAGCAATCAGATTCAAAACCTTATAAGCAGACTAAAGACGAGAAAGGACGTCGGTAAGCCGCGACTTTATATAGACAGGGTTTTCACTATGTCCGGAATGGGAACAGTTGTCACTGGCACCCTGATTGACGGCTCTTTTAAAGTCGGGCAGGAAGTAGAGATCGCACCTGAAGGGATAAAGACCAGAATAAAGAATCTTCAAAGCTATAAAAAACAGGTCGAGGCCGCAGGTCCGGGGACGAGGGTAGCAATGAATTTGATTGGCGTGGAGAAAGAGAAAATAAAAAGGGGCGACGTGGTGATCAATCCGGGAACGGCAATACTCACTAATTTTCTGGACGTTAAAGTCACGGTACTTCCGGATGCTCCTTTTAGCTTGAAAAACGGTTCGGAGGTTCTTTTTATGTTAGGAACTTCAGAGATTAGCGGAAGGGTGATTCTTTTAAATCAACCGGCTCAAAATTTTGAACTCCTGCTAAAGCCTGGCCAGACTGGATTTGCCAGACTTAAATTAAAAGAACCAGTCTTAGCCAGAGTAGGCGATCATTTCATCCTGAGGCTGCCCTCACCGCCGAAAACTCTGGGAGGAGGATTGGTCCTGGATGTCTTTCCGTCAAGGCTTAAGAGAAAAGATAAAGAGCTTATTGCATTCTTGAGTCGAAGAGAGAAGTTAGATTTATCAGAGCTGATTTTAACTGAGCTTAAAAAGGTCGATTTCCTCATCCGAGAGGAACTCTTTAAAGCCTCTATCTTCGGCTCAGAGGAGATCGAGTCTGCCCTGGCTCTACTGGAGGGAAGAGAAGAAGTGGTGATCAAAAAGAATATGGTCATAGATAAAGTTAGATGGGATAGACTTCTGAATCAGATTCTGGAGAGAGTAAAAAAAGAGCATTCGGATAAACCCTTCACTCATGGGTTGCGGATTTCAGACCTATCTGCAAAGCTTCAGTTCAAAGAAAAGCTGATTTCTGAAGGGGTAGAATATCTTCTTTCAACTGCCAAGTTGATCCAGAAAGAAAACTATCTGGCTCTGCCAGAACATCGTCCTCAACTGGCGGAGAAACAATCTCCTTTAGCTCAGGCTATCTTGAAAAAGTTTGAAGAAAACCGGTTTTCCCCTCCAACCAAAAGTGAGCTTTTGGAAGAAAATCCGGATTATCAGAAAATCCTGATCTACTTGCTTCAGCAGGGAAAACTCATAGAGTTGAAAGAGGGTATCCTCTATCGGAAAGAGGATTTTGAGGAAATGACTCAAAAGATCAAAGAGTTTATTTCCTCAAACGGACCTTCGACCGTGAGCCAGATAAGAGAGCATTTGAATATCACCCGCAAATATGCTGTCCCGATCTTGGAAAAATTAGATGAGTTAGGGATTACCCGAAGAGAGGGGGATAAGAGGGTGCTGGGGAAAGAAAAAGGTGGTAGGTAGTAGGTGATAGATAATAGGGCATGGGAAAAAAGAGATGCTCTCCGAGGGATGTTATCATCCCGAGGGAAAATACTGGTAAAAAGAAATTCTTTACGGGCAAGAGGTTATTCACAGCAGATGAAACGGATTAAGCTGATAAATATGGGTGATATCCGCTTAATCCAATTAATCAGCTGTGAGGTAGGAAGGAATGTGATTATAAGACCACTTCTGAGCTATAAATACTATGTATATGTAAGGGCACGGCGCGCCTTGCCCCAACTTTTTTTAGAAAGAAGGAATAATTTTTAGTTGCTATTTTTTCAGGATTTAGATATTTTAGTTCAGGTTATTAATTTTTAAAAGGAAACTTCTATGAAAAAAAGAGCTTTTGCATATATCTTGATAATAATATTATCTTTTGTTAGCCTGCTTTTCTCTGCCACCAAAAGTGTGGACCTGGTCACTATCGATGGTGCGATTAGTCCAATCACTGCCAGGATCATCACCAATGCAATTAAATCAGCATCAGATGATGGCTCAGAGGCATTAGTAATAGAATTGAATACCCCTGGAGGTCTGGATGAATCGATGCGCCAGATAACCAGGGATATTTTAAATTCTGATGTGCCAGTGGTAATCTATGTGGGTCCATCCGGATCCAGGGCTGCCTCAGCTGGGGTTTTTATAACTTTAGCCGCCCATATTGCAGCCATGGCTCCCGGGACTAATATCGGGGCGGCTCATCCGGTCAGCATTGGCGGGCAAATAGATTCGACTATGCAGGAGAAGGTTACCAATGATGCGGTTGCCTATATCAAAAGTATTGCCACCAAAAGAGGCAGAAATGCCAACTGGGCAGAGCAAGCAGTCAGAAAAAGCGTTTCCATAACCGAATACGAGGCACTTAAAGATAGCGTGATCGACCTGGTGGCTAATAATGTCAGGGATCTACTGGATAAAATCGATGGGAGAAAAGTTGAGTTACCCTCAGGCGAGAAGGTGCTGAATACTAAAAATGCATTGGTTCAAAGGATAAACATCGGCTGGTGGGATAACATCCTGCAGATTATAGCCAACCCGACTATTGCTTATATCCTTTTCACTCTGGCGATGTGGGGGCTTTTCTTTGAGCTTTCCAATCCAGGGTCGATCCTTCCCGGCGTGGTAGGAGGAATCTGTTTGATCTTAGCCATTTTTGCTTTTCAGGCTCTTCCGATTAATTATGCCGGAATGCTTTTGATGATCCTGGCAATAATCCTTTTTATCGCTGAGGTGAAGGTGGTAAGCCACGGGCTTTTAACCATAGGAGGTATAATCTCTATGATTTTAGGTTCTCTGATGCTGATAAATTCGCCTGAGCCCTACATGCGGGTCTCCCTGACGGTAGTTGTGACTGTGACTCTTGGGACTGCTTTATTTTTCCTCTTCGCGGTGGGAATGGGGTTAAAAGCTCAGATGAAGAAGGTGACTACTGGGGATAAGGGTATGATCGGGAAAATCGGTCAAGCCAGGACTGAGCTTAAGCCCGAAGGATACGTTTTCGTTCGCGGTGAGCTCTGGAAGGCTGAATGTGACCCCCAGAGCGGCGGCATAGAAAAAGGGGAGAAGGTGAAAGTGATCGGGATAGAAAATTTGATTCTAAAAGTAACCAAAACCTAAAAAGGAGGAGTTATGGCAGGTGCAGGTGTTTTAACTCTAATCATCATCGGTTTGTTTATCTTAGCTAATGCCATCAGGATCTTAAGAGAGTACGAAAGAGGGATAATTTTCAGATTGGGAAGATTGATGGGCACCAGAGGTCCTGGTCTGATCTTGCTGATACCGATAGTTGACCGGATGGTTAAGGTCAGCTTGAGGGTAGTGACAATGGATGTGCCACCTCAGGATGTAATCACCCGGGATAACGTAACCGTTAAGGTTAATGCAGTAATCTATTTTCGGGTGATAGATGCCAGCAAAGCTATTGTGGAGGTGGAAGATTTCCTTTATGCAACCTCGATGATCTCCCAGACTACTTTAAGGAGTGTTTTAGGACAGGTGGAGTTAGATGACCTCTTATCTGGCCGGGAGAAGATTAATCAACAATTGCAAAAGATAATCGATGAACAGACCGAGCCCTGGGGGATTAAAGTTTCAGTGGTAGAGGTGAAGAACGTTGATCTGCCTCAGGAGATGCAGAGGGCAATCGCACGGCAGGCAGAGGCGGAAAGGGAGAGAAGGGCTAAGATTATTCATGCTGAAGGTGAATACCAGGCCGCGGAGAAATTAGCCCTGGCCGCCGGTATCATCGGCAAAACTCCAGCTGGCATACAGTTGAGATTTCTGCAGACTTTAACCGAGATAGCAACAGAAAAGAACTCCACTATCCTTTTCCCGGTGCCGATTGACCTTTTCACGCCTTTTATAAAGAAACTGCAAGAAGGTACGGAGAAGAAAGAGTAAGTTCGAGTAAGACGTAAGACGTGAGACGATAAAAAGGCTGGGGAAGGAATCGGATTTTTCCCCAGCCTTCATTCGTATAATTGTTGTTTTTCGTAGCGCGACCCTTACAGGGGCTGTTAAAAACGTGAAACTAAGAGAGTGTCATTCTGAGCGAAGCGAAGAATCTCTCCCTGGATCAAAGAGATTCTTCAGTCGCTACGCTCCCTCAGAATGACAGGATGGTTTTTTTCAACACACCCTTTAGGGTCGTATAGATGCGTCCGGCATATAACGGACGCTACTATTTAACCGATTTCAAAAAAGGAGCAAGGATGAAGAGGCTTGTCTGGACAATTACAGTCTTTCTTATGGGATTTGGTATTTTTCTCACCGACGCTCAGGCAAAGATTCCAGGTGAAGAAAACCTTATTCAAAAAATAAAAGAGGTCTTGACTCCTGCAATTTCAGCTCCAAAAAACTTACCACAGGATTTTCATCCGATCTGTGCCACCCCGGCTTTTGTCTGGATTACCGGACACGGGAATGAGCTTAGCCCGGAGGCGCAAAAAGAGCTTTCTCTAATAATGCCTCAACGTCCGACCTACTCTTTCCCCGCTGTTGAGAAAACCTATAATACTCCCAGTGGTCATTTCAAAATCCATTACGTCACCACAACTATAGATTCGGTTTACCAATCACATGTGGTCGATTCCTCAGGTGTCCCGCTTTATGTCATTTTCATTGGAGGAATTGCGGATTCCGTTTGGAATAAGGAGGTTGACAGTCTGGGTTACCTCGCCCCGCCCAGCGATCTTTATTCCCCCGGCGGCAATGGAGGAGACGGCAGGTACGACATTTATCTGAAGTATATGCAATACGGGTACCTGGGGTATTCGCAGCCGGAGTATTATGTCCCCCCGGACAATATCGCCGCTATCAGCTACATCGTTCTGAGGAATGACTACAGTCTTTATGGAGGCACTGGTTACGACTATCTTCGGGTCACCTCTGCGCACGAGTTCTTTCACGCCATACAGTTCGGATCTGATGCGGACGAATTTGAATATGTCCCCTCAGATCCGGTAGACCCTTTCAGGCCGTACTGGATGGAGCTTACGGCTACCTGGATGGAAGATATGATCTATCCCGCTATCAACGACTATGTGAATTATCTTCCCTATTTCTTTAACTATCCCTGGATTTCCTTAAAAGCCTTCTCTTCTGATCCTGGAAATCCGAGCCGGTACTATCACGCTTATGCCGCCTGCGTATGGGCTTTTTATTTATCCAAAAGATTTGGACCAAGTGCCATCCGGGACATCTGGACGCTATGTGCAGATATCAAAGGCGACAACGTTTTATCGGCAACAGATGATGCCTTGCTGTTAAAAGGAAGCTCCCTGGACAATGCTTTCAGAGAGTTTTCCATATGGAACTATTTTACTGGTAGCCGTGCAGATACTGTTAATTACTATGCGGAAGGATATCGATATCCGGTAGTCAAAGTCGATCCAAACCAGCAGTATTCGATTTATCCAGTGAATGTCGCTTCGGTTCCGCATCCACCTGAGGTTTTGAGCACGAATTATGTTGAGTTCGCACCGGATCTAACTTTCAGCCCCGATAATCTGACCTTTTATCTAAACGGGTCAGATTCAGCTAAGTGGAAGTCCTCGATCATAGGGTACTCTTCCACCAATCCGAAGTACTTTGCGGAGATTACCCTGGACAGCCTTCAAGTTGGCAGAGCAAAGGTCAATAACTGGGGGAGCTATAGCAAGATTATGATGATTCCTGCAGTGGTCACCAGGACTTCCGGTTCTTTTAATTATAGTTATGCAGCCTTTAAGTGCGGTGATGCCAACACCAGCGGAAACGTGAACCTGGCAGATATAGTTTATCTGGTGAGCTATTTATTCAAATCCGGTTTCCCGCCTGCCCCCCCGCAATCTGGCGATGCCAATTCCGATGGGGTGGTAAATCTGGCTGATATAGTCTATCTGGTAAGCTATCTTTTCAAGCATGGTCCCCAGCCCTGCGGCTAATTTTATGAATTCGTGCTGACTGATCTGATGAAATTTCACAAACTGAAGTCGAAAGAATATTTTAAGCAAGTTGAGTAAGAAATGTCTTTGTAGGGGCGACCCGGCGGGTCGCCCCTACAA
>JAUYBY010000099.1 GCA_030692925.1 Candidatus Zixiibacteriota bacterium
GAACAAAAAGAAAAAGGTGCCCAAAATGAAAAAAAGCTACTACCAACTAAAACATGAAAATCCGAGAAACTGATCTGTAGGACAGGACATTTTAACTTTGCAGAAATTAGGACATTTTAATCTTGCTATAACACTGAAAAATTTGATGGATTAAATAATAAAACCAATGAGAGATTTTAATTCCGCCTTAAACATTAAAAAAACAGGGCTGAAGCCTTTCCAGTCATCATCAGGGACATAACACAGCATTTCTCGGTTGAATGAAATCCCTAACAGGTATGAACTTTTTCAGTCTTTTCGGTTTTATCCAGGGCTTGCTCGATCATCTGTTGCAGCTTTTCTATGCTGAAAGGCTTGGCAGTGAAGCCGGAAGCTCCATTTTCGCGGGCTTGTTTTTCCATCTTGGGATTGGCATAAGAGGAGATCATTATGACCGGCACCTGAGGGTATCTATTCTTGATCTCATCCAGCAGGTCGAAGCCATTAGGCTTGGGCATCTCCACATCCGTGACTACGCAATCGACCTTTTCCTCATCCATCAGCTTTAGCGCGGATTGAGTATCCAGGGCACAGAAGGTCTGATATTTGTACATCTGCAATAGATTACTAAGGAGTTCCAGGATATTCTGGTGGTTATCTACGACCAAGATATTTTTTAACTTTTCCACAAAACCTCCAAGATTATGCTTGACAAAAAAGTTTGAAGTTTTATTTTAAAAAAAGCTCTTTATGGCTGTATATAGTATCGGCAGGTACCGATAATTCTTTCACTGGGGGATCGTCCAGAGGCAGGACGTGTGGCTCTGGACCACAAAACCGGGGTTCGAATCCCTGTCCCCCAGTAGATTTTCAGTTTGAATCTCTTTGGCTAAGATGTCAAAGGGCTTTCTATATGTGGGACAAAGGATTCCATCGTTGAGGGTGCAGTTCGAAAGTAAAAAATCTAATAATTTTCTTTTTTCAAAAGAATTTTGCCTAAGATAAAGGGGATAAGCACGATGCGCCAGTTCTAAAATCTTTACTCCCTGGTCAAAATAGTTCACATTGGCGCTTTCATGTTGATGGATTTTCTCTCTTATCGCCTGCTGCTCTGTTCGCCATTCTTCGCTTTTTTGTTTCCAGAATTCCTCAGATATATTTCCATCCAGTTTATCCAGATAGGCTTGGTCGAGCCTGTTCTGTAGCCTCAGATATTCAGCATTTAGGTTTCCTATCATTTGCTCATGATATTCACGCTCCTCATTGTGACTCAGTCTCAGAGCCTCCTTAATTAGCTCCAGATGCTCCTGACGTATCTCGACATTCTTGACAACTTCCCCTAGCTTCTGCTCCAACTCCTCTTGCCTGATCCAGGAGTTGCCGCAATTACCTTTAAAACCTGTGCAGTGGTAGTAGATATACTTTCCTTTCTTGATTTCGGCGGTAATGGCAGATCCGCACTTCTCACATTTTAATAGTCCTGCGAATGCAAATCTTCTCTTTGAATACTTAGGCTTATTCTGTCTTTTGAAAGCTTCTTGCACCCTGTCATATAGCTCTCTCGTTATGATAGGGGGGTGGTTACCTCTGTAAATCTTTCCATCCCATTTAAAGCATCCTGTATAAAAGATATTTTTCAAGATTCTCTCCACGTTGCTTCTGCTGATGTATTTCTCCGACTTCCTATATTTGAAACCTTCTTCTATACATCTTTGCCTGATACTCGAAATGGAGTAGCTCCCGGATGCATACCATTCAAACATGAGCTTGATGAAAGGAGCTCTTTTGGGATCAATCTCTATGGTATGAGTTTCCTTGTTATTAAGATATCCTAAAGGCGCTTTGTTAGGAAACCCGCCATATTCTGCCTTTTCAGCAAAACCTTTTTTAACCTCGTCTGACAAGTAATCAATATAATTCTTCGCCATCAAAACCTTGATGCCATGGATGAATTTCTGGTGAGACTTGGAGTTTTTGCTGAGAATTTCTCCCTCTTTGACTAAATGAATCTCTAAGTCAAGGTCATCGATTGTCACATAGTCTTTGAAATTTCTGTACAGCCTATCCGTTTTCTCGACAAGTATGATTTTGACGTCAGGGCTGGCTTGAAGGAATTTTATCATTTCACCAAAGTTGGTTCTCCCAGCTTGATTTGAAGGGATTCTTACCCAGCGGTCAGTTTCCTGATTATGCATCAGGTTCCGGGAGACATAAAATCCCCAGGTATGGTTTTCGCTTTTGGGAAACCTTAAACAGGAAAAAGGGATTTTATACTCGACTGTCCAGCGGTCTTTTCCTATCTTGGCCGCAGATTCCCATACCGCATCCCAGGAAGGGTCATCTGACATATCGTTAAAATAATATAAATCACATTGAGTGCCGGAAGAATAAGTCTTGAACATATAGCCGGTCTGGTGGTCGTGGTAAGAATCGATCCCCAGATTGACTGCATCGCTTGAACTGAACCGGTCCCTGCGGGTAAGGATTTTTAAAATCTTCTCCGGCTCATTCTCCATACAGGTAACTCCCACATAAAGTGCCTGGTTATCATAGCACACCTGAACGTAGGTCGATTCAGTGGCTGGTTCTCCATCATGCGGGTCTGCCTGAACAAAACCGCCTGATTTTTCCGCTTTGGTCCAGCAATCCTCATCCAATACCCCATCAATTTTTACTCCAACATTTATCCTGAAAACAGTGATACTTTTTACACTATCTTCTTCAATTTGATTGGCTAACAGATTTGAGGGAATAAAGAGGAGAAGAAGAAGAGACAGGGAAAATAAACTAAGAAATCTTTTTCGATTTTTCATTATGTTCTCCCAGCTTGAATTTCACGACAATAAATTGTGAGAATTCCTCATCTTTTCAAAAAATGCGCCTCAACTTTTATATACTGATGACTCAAGAAAAAGTTTCCATTTTCTGTAAGAATTCTACCAGAACGGTAGATCAGGAAGCTTTAATCCCTGAGTGAGCTTTTGTGTCAGGTGTTCAGGATCTCTGACCTACAAAACTGAAAGCCACCTACGGGTGCCACGAATAAAACCTGATTTTTTTCTTGCCTAATTTGAAACCATTATTATATTGTGTCCGCAGATCGGTGGATGGTTGATAGTCCATAGTGAAGGCGAGATTTTTTAACTACGAACTATCCACCATGAACCATTAACCAGCTTGTTTGTGCGGCGCTATCGTCTAGTGGCCCAGGACGGGTGGTTCTCAGCCATCAAACCGGGGTTCGACTCCCCGTAGCGCTACCAAGAAACTTAAGTGCCTGTCAACTCTTTCCTGACAGGCATTTTTTCGCAGATTTTCTTCAAGCATTTTTTCCTATGTCCACACGTGAATTTCCCCCTTCGGGTTATTTTAAAAACTCTGTATACAGAATTCATAGAAGCGAAAGAATTAATAAGGGTCACAGAAGTTAGGTAAAAAATAATTCTCTTAGAGAAAATTTTCACAAGCTCCTTCAAATGATCTGAAAAAAAGTCCGTCAAATATAAGTGATGGGAGGGAATAACATTCGACTATGGAGGTGCAGCTTGAGCTAAAGACAGGAGAGATGTTAATCCAAAGATAACGAAAACTTTGAGAAAAAAACTTTCAACTGGAGGTTGATCATGGTATCATTTAAAAAAGTCGTATTTCTTTCATTCCTGCTTGTTTCATTTTTTGTAGTTTCTTCGATTTTAGCCCAGACCTCAGCAGGCACCCAGCAAACCGCCGGGATGAGCAAGCCCAGGTTAGAGGGTTTGAAAGAGTTCCACGAAGTTCTCCAGCCTGTCTGGCATATGGCTTATGCTGAAAAAGATTATCGGGCAATAAGGGATGCAGTTCCGGCTTTCAAGGAGAAGATGGAGCTGATTCAAAAGGCAGAACTTCCAGGATTCTACAGAGAGAAGAAAGATGATTTCGAGAAGAAAAGAGAAGCTTTAGCCAAAGCAGTTCTGGACTTAGAAGAGAAATCAAAAGGTACTGATAATGAAGCTTTACTCAAAGCAACTGAAAATCTTCATACCTGCTACGAACAACTGGTTCGGGTTTTCGCTCCCCGGGTCAAGGGATTGGAAAGCTTCCATTTAGTTCTATATCCTCTCTGGCATGAAGCTTTGCCCAATAAAGATTATAAAGCGATCAAAGCTTCAACTCCTGCTCTACAGGAGAAGATGGACATACTAATGAAGGTGGAGTTGTCTGATAATTAATTGGGGGGTTTTAACAACTTACTATCTGATAAGAGAATAGAAGTAAAATCCTTGAGAATTAATGAGTTAGATGGTTTTGGTGTTTGTTGGTGTTATGTGATACTATGTGGTGTTTTGAGTTACTATGGACACAAAACGGACACAGGCCAGGGAGCTATTGGCTAAGAATAATCACAGTCCGGTTTTTGCTTCAAGTTCTTGAATCAATTTTTCTATTTCGCGGATGGATATGTTTTCCTTTTCACTTTTGCAGTATACTGCTAGAGGATAGATTGCTAGATTCGCATTATCCTGATAAAAGACTATTCTGTAACCAGCTGACTTTCCTTTCTGAATATCGGAGTTAACCGCCCGAAATTTCCCTATTTGTTTATTAAGCTTCAAATTGGGGATGTAATCTACGCGACTTTGATCCATAGACAGTACTTGAAATGCAATGCATATGTCCTCAGCGACAGATGGATATTTTTTTGATAACTTCTTTAGGGATTTTTGGAGTAATTTAGTTTCGACTATTGTAAACGACTGTGATGGAATTACGCAGTTCCTCCCTTTTCAATTTGGCTTACAGCTTTTTCTAGAAATCTAACAACTATCTTGGATTTACTAAGTTCAGTGGATTCCTTGCGATCCTCCAGTGTAGGCAAGGGAGCATGTCTGTACAGGGCAAATCTATAATCTATGTACCTACAATGTCGAGTGCAAAGCCAGGGAACTTCATCGTGTGCAGCCTCTTCTATCTGACTACTAGTGGCATTCTTCCATGTTTCTGCCACGTTGGTTAATTCCTCCAATTCATCTTTATTGAAAACAGTGTGATCAAATTTCCGAAGTTGTTCAATTCGTTTTTGCTTATACCTCCCGACCACCGCTATCTTAATGTTTATATATCCTCCCTTCTCCATTTCCTTTAAAACGATCTTGCCTTGACTAGGTACTGGCCCGTGCGGCCAACGAACATATTGGTCACCCGTGATAGATTTTCCATGTTTTTCAAAGAAGTTAAAGTCCAAAAAATAAAGAAGCTTCATCAATTTAGTCTCGCCAAAGTAAATATTACCAGTCCGGTCTGCGAAAAATAAAATTGCATTATAAAACTTCTTTTTGTTGATATTGGCCACTAGGGTTCACCTCTTTTTTGAATAATGTGTTCAGCTCAGAAGGTCATAACAACCTCCCGCTCACCACAGCTTCTCTTCTTGGCTTACTCTCCTATATTATACGCCAGCAGACACCAAAAAACCACTTTTATTGCTCTTTTCACAGTCATATTTTTGATAATCAAGTTTTACTATATTATCAAATCTTTATATTTCCTTGTTTGCTCCAATCTATAATAATGATAACCCATTAAACTTTTTTGTCAAGCACTTTTTTTGTTTTAATTGAATTCAAGTCAGAAGATTGTCAGAAAATTGAGACATTTTTCCCGGATTATTACTTTTCTCTCAGCTTCAAGATTTGAGAGATCTCAACATTACTAGTTTCGATAACTTATCAGCAATCTTCTTCTTGAACGCATCGAGCTGTTTGAACTGTAATTGTTCCCTCCTATAATATAGTCGGCTAGGAACCCCCTCTTGCATAGAGGATATTTATTAAGCCCCGATCTGGGGTAGTGTCCTAATTTGAATTAGAGCTGTGAAGCATTAGCACGGGCTACGAACCTCTCAAGGGAGAGTATTTCAACTTGTGGGTCATAATCCAGAAACTCATGTAAATCTCCGCTTAGGTAGAAGTCTCTCAAAGTCCAACCATCTCCACCAAGAACCAAATAAGCCTTCTCGTATTCCTCGCTTTCATCAATAGCCCGCATTAAACAGATAATCTCAAACGGCACCTTTTGTTCTGCTGTTCCATGTACCTGTTGCCATTTCAACGAGATAAGAAGACTTCTCGTTCCTTTTGTTGCTACAACATCAATCTTGTGCGTCCCACCACCCGGCCTTCGTCCGATAACTACTTGCGGTTCAAACTGATAACCTCCGCGCCTTAAGGCGGGAAGCACCATAGATTCGAGAACCCCTCCGGTTCGCGTATCGCGTGGAGTCATTCAGATTCCTTTCGTGGCTAAGACTTCTCTTGCGGGCGTTCTGTCGCCATTACAGCTGATCCGGCGCGGGGCATTCAAATACGTCAGCTTAAAGCCCAGATGTTTATACAGGTCAATGATTCTCTCGGTTGCTTGGTTCGATAACACAACGATTCCTTCGTGTCCGGCAAGCCATTCCGCAAGCCTTACCTGATCATTCCACTTGAAATCCTCCTTTGAATACTTCGTAAACTCTACGTCGTAGGGAGGATCGGCATAGATAAAATCACCTCTCCTCAATTCAATTTTCTCAAAGTCTCCAGCCGTGAAAATCCAATTAAGAAAAATCTCCTTGTATGCAGTGAAGTCGGTTGTGTAGTTAATTCTCGCATATCTGCCAAATGGTACATTGAACTCCCCCTTGCTATTGAAACGACAAAGGCCGTTGTAACATGTCCGATTCAGGTAATAGAATAATTCAGCGGTCTCTTGGCTCGTTGCGCTTCCGTTTGAAATCAGAGTGTTAAATCTTTCGCGGTTCTTGTAAAAGATTCGAGCATGGTTCTTCATTTCGGTTTTTTCTACGATCAATCCTCGCTTTAACCACTTATAGAAATTGATTGCATGAGAATTGATGTCATTGAGCACCGCTTTCTTTGGCATGAGTGCCAAAGCAATAGCAATCCCGCCACAAAGAGGCTCAACATATCTTGAATGCATTCCCGTTGCTTCCCAAATGTATTTTACGTGAGAAACAAGCCAACGCTTCCCACCAGCCCATTTCAATGGAGGTCGAAGCATTTCACCTTTCCTTTTTAAAGTGAAATTTATTTCACTTCAGGATTATTTTAGCCCCTTAGGAGAGGTTTGTCAAGTAAATAAATTTCTCACTTTAGCCAAAGTGGGAAATTCTGATTAAGAGTTATTTGGGCACAAAGAGTTCGAAAACTGTCAGCCCTCTCTTTTAATGAAACTTTCACACTTTAGTGGCGAGGATGTTAACTATAAGGATGTCTTTCTGAACAAATCTTGTCTTGAGTCTCTCTTTATATTCTTTCCAGAAGGGTTCATCGTCCTTATCTGTAACCACTCTGAAAATTCTAATATCGTCTCTTATGATCCGTTCGCCAAACTGCCACCAACCTTCTACCAGGTCTGAAGCACGTAAAACAGAAAACCCCCCAAACTTCTCCAATAGCTCTTTTCTAGTTAATTCAAATTTATGCGACTCTATAGCTGTTCCGTCATTATATGTTAGAGGAAGATAAATATCATACTGAGGCACTCAATTCCACCAATTCGTACGATATGTTTGAATCTTTGAGGATCTCCAGAGATGCGTATTTTGTAATAAATGTGCTTTCGGGTAGACATTCCACGAAATCTGTTCTCAGGAGTAGGTAGAAGACTGTCTCTGTATTCTCAGGGCTGACGCGTATTTTTGCTAAAGACGACTTTTCCCTTTTCTCATCCAACTCCTTAGGTTTGATCTGCCTAAAAGAGGGTTGAATATTGCTTGTGATATCGGGAAGTAAAACAAAATGCGCAGTGTTCCCTAGGAATTGATGAGCGGAACTTGGGCCGGAAGTACTAAACCAACTCATTTCGTACACCTCCTTATGGGGAATATTTATTCTTCAATTTTTGCCCACTCCTCTTTCAGGATACGCTCCTGAACGAATTTTATTGGAATTGGCATTCCTGGTTGCAAAACTTCGGCTCTTCGAAGTTCTTTCTCGGTAATAAAAGTATCGGCTCTCTCGGTTGATTCAATTACTGCCCTGTGGAAAGTAGCAGTTTTTGATTCATCGGGGCCCAACCAAACATCTGGGCTATATGGAGTATTCAGGTCTAAAAGATTTTCATATTCTTTATATAGGTTCCAAATTGCCGTAGCTGTGTCACTGTCTACATCTATTATGTTCAATTTAATGATCTCCTTGGCTTCACGGCGACCTATTATGTAATCGTGTGAATAAAGCTCTTTCGTTACTTGAGATACTATGTGGTTAATTTTGTTTTTCTGGTGTTTGCTGATATGGAAGCTTAAAAGCTTTTGAGCCAGCATTTTTATCTGTTCTCTAGCTCTATAGACGCTACCGAGCGCCAGCGGGTGTACATTATTAGACAAATATCCAAAGGCAGTAGCTTTAGATGAATCTTTCTTTAGCTCCATTTCTTTTTTCGCTAAATCAAGATATCCTATAACGTCTTCTACGGGCACCGGTAAAAGTTGCGGCGGTCCCATAGGTTGGGTACCAGGAGCCGGTGGATTATAAGGAGAGGTGACTGATGGGTCTATAGGACTTAACTGGCCTAATTCACTCATTATGATTTCGTTAGCACCCAATGTTATTAATGTAGCACAGCTGTGAGCTTTGAAAGGGATAATGACGGAGAATTTGTCACAGAATTCTCTTATGAGGTTGACCAATCCCCATCCGGCCATGGTCATGCCACCCGTGCTGTACAGAAAGAGGTCAATGGCATTGCACCTTCCTATATGCTTTAAATGCTCATAAATTATACTAAACACGTCAGTTGCGATCTTTGTCTCAAGTCCTCTTCTGTCGCCAGTGATGTAGGTTAGAATCTTAGAGTTTCTCTTGGATTCTAACTCCGCAATTAACCTTAACCTATCTTGTCTGGACATAAGATGGTAATTAACCTCTTTCTATTCCTGATGATAATGATATCTCTTAAAATAAATCTAACCAATTAACCCAGCTTGTCAAGTAAAATATTTTAAATTAGGATACACCCCCCTATAATATAGGCTGCTAGGACCCCCCCCCCCATTCGTAGAGATCATCCATTAAGATTGTTGGACCCATACAAATAACTTTTCACGAGCGTCTCCGGCTGTCAAGTTTTACAACGGCCCGACAAGATAAGAGTGACACTATGCCAAGCAGAAGGGAGGAGAATAAGAGGTTCTCCCCCACAAATACTACTAACTCACCGTCAGATACCGGCTCACTGGCCAACTGCTTGTGAGCAAGAGAATTAAGGTTTGGAATCATTTCCCATATAAGAAAAAAAACAATTAGAAATGGTTGTTACTTCGGGTGGACACAATATGGACACAGCCGTAAAACTGATTGTCGTAACATGTTGATTAGCAGTGAGTTAAAAAATCAGTTGAGATGTCTGATAAATCCAAGGAGATCGCTCCCAAATTCACCGAAAAAAGGAAAGCTTTAAAATCTTCAGTTGATGATCTGGTAAAGGCTTGTAGCGGTAAGGATAACAAGAGGATAGAAGAAAAGCTGGATAAAATGCACACTGCCTACCAGGAACTGGATGCGGTTTTCGAAGCCGAATAGGGAAATTAGGAGCTTATGGTCTTAGCCTGCAGTTGTGGTCGTCAGAAAAAAAGGACCTGTCAACAAAGACTTGACAGGTTCTTTTTATGTCGCTTTTCTTCACGGGAAATCAATTTCTACAAATCCTCTCAAAAAGGGTTTGACAGGCATATTTTTTGGTGTATTTTTCTGATTAATTAAAAAAATCCAAAACCTATAAAAGTGAGGAACAAGATGGACGAGGAAAGAAAACAAGAAATAGGTAAACAGGCTAAAGACTTTGCGCTCAAAGACCAGAACGGCAAGGAATTCAAGCTGTCTTCTTTCAAGGGTAAAAAGGGTCTTCTCTCTTTCCATCCTCTGGCATGGACAGAGGTGTGCGCCAGGCAGATGAAATCGCTGGAGGATAACAAAGGTACTCTGGACTCTCTGAACACTGCTGCCTTTGGTTTGAGCGTGGACACGGTTCCATCCAAAAAAGCCTGGGCTGAGAGTCTGGGGATAAAGGAGACCCCGTTATTATCAGATTTCTGGCCTCACGGCGAGGTGGCAAGAGCTTACGGGATTTTCCGGGAGAGGAATGGATTCTCTGAAAGGGCAAATATAATTCTGGACGAAGACCAGAAGATAATATTTTTCAAGGTGTATGAAATAGGTAAGCTGCCGGACATAAACGAGATAATAAATTTCATCAGGAATTTTAAGTGATTACCAAGAATGGAGTGTAAAGCCTCAAGGTCTTGAGACTTTAGCTTTACCTGGATAAACCTGAAGGTTTATACTCCAGAATAGACAAATGAATTGTGGAAGGAGCCCAAGGCTCCTGCTCTACAATTTTTTTCGAAGAATGAAAATAATGCACTTCCTCTTTTTTTTCATAATTGTCCTCACGATTTACGGACTGATAAATTATTATGTTTTCATCCGGGGGTGGCAGGCTATTCCTCACGCTTCCACTCTCAGAATATATTACCCGATTATATTCTGGTTCGTGGTACTTTCATTCATTCTCGGCAGGGTGATGGAAGGCTTCTGGCTTTCCAAACCCAGTCAAGTTTTGATCTGGCTCGGCTCTTTCTGGCTGGGCGCTATGGTTTATTTTCTGCTGATCGTGGTCCTCTTGGATTTCTTGAGATTGCTCAACCACTGGTTCCTGCTTTTCCCTTCAGTCATCACAGCAAATTACGTAAAAGTAAAACAGGTTGTCGCCCTGGTTGCTGTTGGGGTCGTGGCTATTACACTCTTTGCAGGTTATGTCAACGCCCTTCATCCCCGGATCAAGACTCTCAATTTGGATATTCCAAAAAAAGTTAATGGTCCGAAAACGCTAAACCTTGCAGTCGTATCGGACATCCACCTGGGCACGATTGTGGGCAGTTCAAGATTTAGCCGGATTGTCGAAAAAATCAACCAGCTCAATCCCGATATCGTGATTTTGCCTGGAGACATCCTGGACGAGGATTTAGGCCCGGTGATCAAACAGAACTTAGGTGAAATGCTCCGGAACTTAAAGTCTCAATATGGTGTCATTGCTGTCACCGGTAATCACGAGTACATCGGAGGTGTGGAAAAAGCCTGCAAGTACCTGGCTGACCACAACGTGCTGGTCCTGAGAGATTCTGTTCTGAAGGTCAATGACAGCTTCTATATCGTGGGAAGGGAAGATAGATCAATAAAGGGATTTACTGGCAAGCAGCGTAAACCACTGGAAGAACTAATGGCGCAGGTCAACAAAAGTTATCCCATTATTCTGCTTGACCATCAGCCGCTTAACCTGTCTCAAGCAGTGGTAAACGGCGCAGACCTCCAGCTCTCAGGGCATACCCATCATGGCCAGGTATGGCCTCTCAATTATATTACCAATCTGATCTATGAGGTAAGCTGTGGATATAAGAGAAAGGGTAATACCCAGATTTACGTCTCCTCAGGTGCTGGCACCTGGGGTCCACCGATGCGCATCTGGACTGCCCCCGAAATTGTTAATATTAAGTTGAGCTTTCAGTGACTGGAGTGTAAAGCTTTAGCTTTACCATTAGGCCGCGAGCGCAGGCTGGGACAGGAGTTGAACTCCGGCCTCAGCAGTGATGACTACAGGCTTTTCCCTGATAAACCTAAAGGTTTATACTCCAGCCTCGTAGTCTTGTCGGTCAGACGCCTTGGGCACCTAAAAAATGAATAGTATCTGTTAAAAAAGATTAAAGAGGCTCCAATTCAGTATATCTTCTCAGCTTGAATTTGGACCCACGCCATTCGACTGAGGTTTTGAAAAAAGGCATGAACCAGATGATGCCAATTAGAAGGTCTTTAAAGGGCACCAGAAGATAAGAGAAAAATCCTGCACTTGCTCGGATAAGTTTTCCCTGGATCGACTCGATTATTATTTTGAAGATGCCTGTAATTATGAGAACCTTAAAGGTAAAAACAGAAAACTGGGAAAAAATGCAAAGTAACACAGCAAACAAGACTGGATTTACCATAAGCTCAGAGAGGTACCCTATTCCTCCTAACTGCACGCGCATCTGTGACCAGCGCACATTTCGTTTGAAGAATCTTACCGGGGTTCTCTGGCTGGTGTTGCTGGTGATCAGGCAAGGGGAAAGGATTACTTTTTTCCCAAAACGTTCGAACTTCTTTTGCAAAATCTGGTCTTCTGCCAGGAAATTTTTTATACTGGGAAAACCACCCATTTTCTCTATTTCAGCTTTTCTAAATAGGATGGATTTACCAGTAATACAGGTATAATCGAAGAAATGATAAAGAAAACAGGTTCCTCCCAAAACAAAAAAGTTTAAATTCAGATTTTCCAGGATCGAGCCTAAGGAACTATTTCCTTTTCCCCGGATCAGATTGGTTACAATCCCAACTTTCAGGTCTTCAATCAAAGTGGTTAAGTCACGAAGATAATTCTTCTCCACACGAACGTCTGCATCGCTTATCAGGATTAAATCATAGGAGGCTTTATTCATCCCCCGAATGAGGTTTCTGACTTTGGGATTGTAACCCGGATGGCTGTCCTCAGTGGCGATTTTAATTTTCGCCTGCGGGCATTCAGTCTGGAGTTCCTTTACCACCTGAAGCGCCGGATCTTCTTTTTTTTCCACACAGAAGATTAGCTCGTATTCCGGATAATCTAAATTGCAGAAAGTGGCAAGATTTCCCTTTAGCTCAGGAGAAAACCCCTGAAGTGGTTTTAAGATGGAGATCGGCAAGGCGTCGACTTTGCCCGGAGAGCGAGATACAGGTTTTCTGGTTATTTTGAAGACACTATAAAGGAAAAGTAAACAGCAGAAACAGGTGATAAGAACTAAGGCGAGAAGGATTAGATTTATTATGCTCAAGCTATTATGAGATTAATTTGTTCTTCGTTGGTGTCCTCACCAACGAAGTGTAGGTTGTTGGCCAGGAGACCAAGAACCAGCAGAGAAAAACAAAACTTTTTGTTAATTTATCTCATGATTTAGAAAAGTCAAGGGATTCACGCATGAAAAATGACTAATGACAAATGAGGGATTGGGTTACCCAGCCCTTATGAGGGCGAGGGAACCTCGCCCCTACGCGTCTTCCAGAAATTATAATGTCCGCTTACTTTTCGCCTGAAGCTTCTTTTGCCAGTTTTCGGGAAAAGGATAATCCTTCTTATCTCAAGCCAATCCTCATCCATAGCCGCAGAACCTGAGTCTGTAGCGATGCCAAATTTATAGCCGGCTTGTCTTACGATCTCTTTTAAATTCTGGTTCAGCTTTCCATAAGGATAAGTGAAAGTCATCACTTCATCTTGTACAACTTCTTCTAGTTTCTTTTTGGATTCAAGAATTTCTTTATTTGCCGCTTCAAGCTCTACTTTCGTAAGA
>JAUYBY010000102.1 GCA_030692925.1 Candidatus Zixiibacteriota bacterium
GGGTTCGATGAATCGAACCCTTACATCCCCCTAAAATTAACTCTTGATATTCGTATTTAATGATTTATAATACTTTGTCGAAGGACAAAATATGCTTTCACAGGCTTTAAAATCTCTGCTTAGACCGGATAAACGCGTAGTGGTCTTGACCGGGGCGGGGATTTCTGCGGAAAGTGGTGTTCCTACCTTTCGAGGCGAAGACGGACTCTGGAAAAAGTTCAAACCGGAGGAATTAGCCACATTTGATGCCTTTATCTCCAATCCGCAGCTGGTCTGGGAATGGTATGAATACAGGAGAAAGCTTATCTCTGAGGTTAAGCCTAATCCCGCTCATCATAGCCTGGTGAAAATGGAAGATTTTTTTGAAGATTTCCACCTTATAACCCAGAATGTGGATGGGTTGCACCAGAAAGCGGGCTCAAAAAAGGTTATCGAACTGCATGGAAATATAAAGAGGAACAAGTGTATAAAATGTGGGCAGGAATTCGAGGAGTTAGAGTTTTCTTCTAAAGAGATTCCTCCTAAATGCACTTGCGGTGGGATGCTCCGTCCGGATGTGGTCTGGTTTGGGGAGATGCTTCCGGCTCAGGCCATAAATGAAGCTTTTAAGGTTTCCTCTTTATGTGACATTTTTTTCTCCATAGGTACTTCCGCAGTGGTCTATCCAGCCGCTCACCTGCCAGTTGTAGCAAAGCAGGGAGGAGCTTATCTGATTGAGGTAAATATAGAGAGAACTGAGCTGTCAGATTTAGCGGACGAGGTCTTCTTAGGCAAAGCTGGGGAGATTTTGCCTGAGATAGCTAAGGTGATAAGGGAAGCATAGGAATAGAAAAAGGAGAAGTATTCACAGCTGATTGTCAGGATTAAGCTGATAAACCTTTTATAAACATCCGTTTAATCTGCTTCATCTGCTGTGAGGTTATTCATAGGTCTTCCACCACTAAAGTGGCTATGAACAGGTACAGATTCTGGAGTATAAACTTTCAGGTTTATCAGATGAAACCTGCTTTATCTTAATCCGCAAAAAAAACAATAGGTAAAGCTGAAGCTTTACACTCCACGGATTCTTTATCGTATTAAGTTTGATGAGAGTTTCAGATATAGACAAAAGAGTTGAAGAAGCCTATAAAATCTTAGGCTCCTGCCGTTTTTGTGGGTTTGAATGTGGGGTCAACCGGCTTAAAGGTGAAAAAGGTAAGTGTAGAAGTGGCAAAGAGGTTATGATTTCAAGCTGTAATCTCCATTTTGGGGAGGAGCCGCCTATTTCCGGGGAAAAAGGTTCGGGAACGGTCTTTTTCACTAATTGCAGTTTAAGGTGCGTTTATTGTCAGAACTATCCAATTAGTCAGATGGGAAAAGGCAAAAAAATCTCAACCTTAGAGCTGTCTGAGAAGTTCCTCGATTTACAGAGAAAAGGAGCACATAACCTGAATCTGGTAACCCCCACCCATTTCATTCCTCAGATTTTAGAAGCGCTTTCCTTTGCCTGGGACAAGGGTTTTTCCCTGCCAATCGTTTATAATACCTCTGGGTATGAATCTGAAATCGCATTATCCCTTTTAGATGGGGTCATAGATACCTACCTTCCAGATATGCGTTACTCTGAAGATGATAAAGCCTTCACTTTTTCAAAAGCGAAAAGGTACGTCAAGATCAATCAGAGAAACATCCGGGAGATGTTCAGACAGGCAGGCAATTTGAAACTGGATTCCTCCGGACTGGCTATCTCAGGAGTCATTGTTCGCCATCTGGTCCTCCCTGAAAATGTTGCCGGCAGTTTGAAGACCTTCGAGTTTTTAGCCAATAAGATCTCGGACAAAGTCTGGGTCAGCCTGATGGGGCAATATTTTCCTGCGTATCAGGCAAAAAACTTCCCCCCTCTGGACCGGAGAATAAGAAAGCAAGAATATGATCTGGCTTCAGATTGTTTTAATCTTAGTGGTCTTTCTTCTGGCTGGGCCCAGCCGGAGGAGTTTTCCGAATGAGAAAAGTAATTTTTATCTGCACACTTCTTTTGCTTTTTAGTTTTTCCTGTGTATATTATAACACCTTTTATCACGCAGAGGAGAAGTACAAAAAGGCGGAGAAGTCCCAGCAGAAGGCAAAAAGAGAGGTAGCCACAGGCACAGAGGTTAAGGACTACCAGGAAGCTATTAAGAAAGCCTCCAAGGTCTTGACCTTTAATCCTAAATCCAAATGGGTGGATGATGCCCTGTTTTTGATCGGGAAATCCTATTTCAATATGGGGGATTATCCCAAGGCGGAAAGGAAATTTCAGGAGCTGGTCACCAATTTCCCCAAAAGCAACCTGGTTGAGGAATCCTATTATTACCTGGGGTTAAGCCGCTATAAACAGGGCAACAAAGTAGAGGCGACCGAAGCACTAATCTCCCTGCTGGATAATCCAAAGATGAAGAAAAGAAAATCCGAGATCTGCTTCAAATTAGGGGAGATCAAATTCGAGGAAGGGGAATATGAGCAGGCAGTGACTTTCTATAAGCGGATGCTGGAACAATACCCCAAAGATGAACTCAATCCCAGAGCTCAGCTCAGGATCGGTGAGGCGTATTTCCAGTTAAAAGATTTCGCTCAGGCCAAGGAGAGTTTTTCCAAAGTCAGAAAGTACGGGAAACAGGGAGAACTGCTCTATCAATCTATTTACCGGACCGGGGAGTCAGCCTATAACTTAAAAGATTTTAAGGAGGGATTGAATATCTTCTCAGATTTATCCAGGGAGAAAAAGTATGCCAAATATCTTCCCAACATAGAGCTGAAGATAGCCGAAGGATATAAGCTTTCCGACAGTCTGGATCTGGCCTTAAAAAAGTACGAGGAGGTGGCCCTGGCCTTTCCCAAGACCGAACAATCAGCTGAAGCCTATTATCGGGCTGGCATGATCAATCTGGAGGGGAAGCGCGACCTGAAAAAAGGCCAGGAGTTTTTCGATAAGGCAAAAACAGACTGGCCAGCTTCTCCCTTTGCCAAATCCGCCCTGGAGAAAAGTGCGGACATCTCCAAATTATCGACTTATCAGGAACAGGTAACCAAAGAGGAATCATTAAAAGTGGTAGCGCCTCTTTTCCATTTAGCGGAGTTTTACCTTACCCAGATGAATCTGCCTGAATCGGCTCTGGCCGAATACCAGAACATAGTGGATAAGTATCCGGAGAGCGAATATGCGCCTAAATCTGTCTATGCCATAGCCTGGATCTATGAGAATATCTACCAGGACAGTGCCAAAGCCAGGGAGTATTATCATAAGATCATAGACCAGTATCCCAATAGCGATTACTCTAAAAAGGCGCTGGCGTATCTTTCCCTGCCAGAGGAATCTCTGCAGGTAAACTTGGCTGAAAAGGAGTATTCGGTTGCGGAAAGCCTGCTTTTCCAGGAAAAAAAGGTCGATTCAGCCAGGGCGATCCTCCAGAAAATAGTCAGCGATTACCCTCAATCCAGGTATGCCTGTAAAGCCGAGTGTGCCCTAGCTTGGAGTTTGGAGCAATATCAAAACCCGGGAGACAGCAGTGTGGCTTTGGCTTACCGGGCGATAATCGACAAATATCCTCAAACCGAATATGCGGATTTTGCCCGGAAGAGATTGGGGATTAAAATAGCAAAGGCTCCTGTGCCTCCACCGCAACAACAGCCGACTCAACCAGCACCTTCTGATACCACTGCGGATTCTACCAAAACCACACCCGCACCCTCCGGGATGCCAAAAGCTCCTGCACCGAAAGTGAAAGGGACTTTCAACTATCCGGTATCCCAGCTTGAGACTGGAATCAAAGGTAAAGTAGTCCTAAAGATAAAGATAAGTTTCACCGGCAAGGTCACAGACGTGGCTGTAGTGAATTCCCTGAATAATCAGGAAATTGATGACGCGGCCAAAGATGCGGCTATGAGGACAGAGTTCGACCCGGCTCTTATTAACCCGGCACAACAGTTAGATTGGTTCCTGTATGAAGTGGAGGTCGTCCTTCCTCAACAGCCGCAACAATGAGAGGATGACTGTATCCTTTGAATCTATTTTAAGAGGGGAAAGATGAACCAGAGGAAGGAACAGGGGCTACTCCTTTCAGTCGAAAACTTAGGTGAGAGACTCTTCCGTTTAAAGATTCACTCGCCCTCTATTTCGAAAAAAGCTTTACCCGGAAACTTTTGCCATCTGAGGGTGAATGAGTCATATTCTCCTCTCTTGAGAAGAGCTTTCAGCATTCATCAGGTAGAAACGGAGAAGAATAGCTTCGAGCTTCTTTTCAAGGTGGTTGGACCCGGAACCCAAATCCTTTCCGAAAAAAAAACTGGAGAGAAAATAGACCTCTTAGGTCCTCTGGGGAATTCATTTTCTTTGCCTGCAAAGGATGAAAATGCAGTCCTCTTAGCTGGAGGAATGGGGATAGCTCCACTATTTTATCTGGTAAGTTCGCTTTTAGAGAAAAAATTTGACCCTCAAAAGATTTCGCTTTTCTTCGGGGTCAGGAAAAAAGATGAATATCTTTTGGTAAACGATATTGTCTCAACCGGGATAAGACTCCATTTAGCTACAGAGGATGGAAGCTCAGGATATAGGGGAATGATTACCGAGCTTTTCTTTCAAGAGCTTAGAGCCAGAAGGTTAAAAACAAAGAGGACAAGATTCTATGCCTGCGGGCCTAATCTTATGCTCAAAAAAGTCTCTGAGATCTCCAGGAAATTTAAGCTTGACTGCCAGATCTCACTGGAGAGCCATATGCCTTGCGGAGTCGGAGCCTGTATGGGGTGTGTAGTTAATACAGTCAAAGGATACAAACGGGTGTGCAAAGACGGACCGGTATTTGATGCCCGGGAGGTGATCTTAGATTGATCCCTGACCTTTCAGTCAAAATAGGTAAAGTGAAATTCTCCAACCCGGTTTTGGTGGCATCCGGAACTTTTGGATATGGCGAAGAATACGGAGCTTTTTTCGATTTGAATGAATTAGGGAGTATAATCACCAAGTCAATCACCTTAAATCCCAGAGAAGGGCATCTGCCACCCAGGACCTGCGAAACTCCTTCAGGAATGCTGAATGCTATAGGTTTGGCAAATGTCGGGGTAAAGAGGTTTATCCAGGAGAAGCTCCCCTTTTTGAGAAACTTGAAAACAAAAGTCATCGTGAACGTGGCGGGAAGCTCGATAGATGAATATGTTGAAGTGGTCAAGAAATTAGAAGGTAAAAAAGGGATCGATCTTCTGGAGATAAACATCTCCTGCCCCAATGTAAAACAGGGTGGGATTACTTTTGGCTCGGATCCCAAATGTGCTTATGACTGTATAAAAGCTGTTCGGGATAATAGCACTTATCCGATCATTGCTAAACTCTCTCCGAATGTGGCTGATATAGTGGAGATTGCTTTAGCAGTGGAAGAGGCTGGGGCAGATGCGGTCTCCCTGATCAATACCCTGGTGGGTATGGCAATAGATCTGGAGAAGAGAAAGCCGAGGCTTTCCAATATAACCGGAGGTCTTTCCGGTCCAGCTATCAAGCCTGTGGCTTTAGCAATGGTCTGGAAAACTGCCCAAAAGGTCAAAATCCCGGTCATAGGGCTTGGCGGAATTATGAATACCCAGGATGCTTTAGAATTCATTTTGGCAGGAGCCTCAATGATTCAAGTCGGAACCGGAAATTTCGTTGACCCGGAATGCTCGGTGAAAATCGTCGAGGGGTTGAAAGAATACTGTCAGGAAAAGAAGTTAAAAAGGATTTTGGACCTGAGAGGGAAATTGAAGATATTCACAGCTGATTGAGCGGATTAAGCAGATGTATATAACAGACTTATCAGCCTCAAGGTCAAATTCGACTTAATCATAATAATCAGCTGTGAGGCAATGTCTTTTATCCATGACCGAAGAGCATCTCTATAGTGACTTGACTTACAAAATAATCGGTGCGGCAATGGCTGTTCATTCGACCTTAGGACCCGGACATCCAGAAGAGGTCTATCAGAAGGCTTTGGAATATGAACTTCAGGATAGTAAAATTCCTTTTGAAAGTCAGAGAGCGGTTTCTATTATATATAAGGGTAGCCAGGTTGGCTTGAGATATTTAGATTTCTTAATAGATGATAAGGTGATAGTGGAAATCAAATCGACAAATCAGATAGAGCTTCTGCACGAATGGCAGGTTTTATCTTACTTTGCGGCTACTCCATATGAAGTGGCTTTGTTGATAAACTTTGGTAAGCCAAAGTTAGAGTATAAAAGGATGTTGCCTTCAAAAAAGATATTGGGGCATAGGAAGAAAGGGAAGGAATTCACAGCAGATTAATCGGATTAAGCTGATATTTATAGCAGAAATCAGCTTAATCATATAAATCAGCCTCAAGGTCAAATTCGACTGTGAGGTAAATTTTAAAAGGTCATAAATGAAATTCATCGAAAAACTAAAATCAGCCTCTTCTAAGAATAATTCTCTTCTCTGTGTGGGTCTGGATACCGAATTGGAGAAAATCCCTAAATTCCTGCTTCAGGAAAAGGACCCGATTTTTGCTTTCAATCAAGCGATTATTGATTCAACTTTAGATTTGGTCTGCGCCTATAAACCGAATTTAGCTTTTTATGAAGCTTATGGGATAAAAGGGCTGGAGGCTCTAAAAATAACCTGTGAGTATATCCCTAAAGATATCCCGATTATCTTAGATGCTAAAAGAGGTGACATCGGTAATACCTCGAAGATGTATGCTAAAGCTATATTTGAAGAATTCAAAGCGGATGGCGTGACCTTGAGTCCATATCTGGGCGAAGATTCTTTATCTCCCTTCTTAGAATATGAGGATAAATGCGGTTTTATTCTATGTCTTACTTCAAATGCAGGAGCTAAGGATTTTCAGCTTCTGAGTTTTGATGGGAAGCCCTTATATAAGATCGTGGCTGAAAAAGTTTTGAGCTGGAACAAAAAAGGAAATTGCGGTTTAGTTGTTGGAGCTACTTATCCAGAGCAATTGAAAGAGATAAGGGAAATCGCTCCAGATTTGCCCATCTTGATTCCAGGAGTTGGCGCTCAAAAAGGTGATGTGGAGCTGACGGTCAAATACGGAACTGATAAAAACGGGGAATTGGCAATTATCAATTCCTCCAGGGGAATCCTCTATGCTTCCTCTGAAAAAGATTTTGCCCAAGCATCAAGAGAAGAGGCGAAAAAACTAAAAGAGTTATTTAATTTATATAGAAAAAAGGGGTAGATATGAAATTAGTTACCTCAGAGCAGATGAGGAAAATCGATAAAATTACTATCGAAAGGGAAGGTATCCCCGGTCTTGAGCTGATGGAAAAAGCGGGTCTGGGCTCAGCTCTTGCAGGCAAAAAGATGTTAGATGAAAAAGTCAAAGGTAAAAAAGTTATAGTCTTCTGCGGAAAGGGGAATAATGGCGGGGATGGGTTTGTGGTGGGAAGGTATCTGTCTAAGTGGGGTGCGAAAGTAGAGTTCTATCTTTTAGGAAAAAAAGAAGAGGTTAGAGGCGATGCCTTAGCTAATCTAAGAAAAGCTATTAGCTTGAAACTGCCCATAAAACAGGTCTCAAAAGATAAAGAATTGCCTGCTGAACTCAAAGCTGACTTGATAGTCGATGCTATCTTCGGGACCGGATTTAAAGGAAAAGTAACCGGATTAGAAGAAAAAGCAGTTCAACTGATAAATTCGTCCCAGACAAAAACCCTTTCCATCGATACCCCATCCGGCTTAGATGTGGATACCTGTTCAGTTGAGGGTGGGTGTGTAAGAGCGGATGTTACTCCGACTATGGGTCTTCCAAAACTGGGGCAGTTTTTCTTTCCTGGAAAAAGTTACTGTGGCAAAGTTGAAGTTATAGATATAGGTGTTCCTCAAAAGGTAATTGAAGAGCAGAGGATAAATTCGAATCTGATTACTGAAGAAGAGGTAAAAAACATTCTGCCAAAGCGTCCAGGTGATGCGCATAAAGGAACCTGCGGCAAGGTTTTCCTCATTGCCGGCTCAACCGGGATGACTGGTGCGGCTACTTTAGCCTCTTTGGCCTGTTTAAAATCTGGGGCTGGAATGGCGATTTTGGGTATTCCGAAAAGCTTGAACGATATAATGGAAGTAAAAGTTACTGAGGTGATGACCAAGCCTTTGCCGGATGTGAGAAAAAAAGGAGCACTTGCATTACGGGGATTGGGCGAGATAATGCAGGCTTTGAAATGGGCTGATTGTGTGGCTTTAGGTCCGGGTTTGGGCCAGCATTTTGAGACCATCGAGTTAGTCAGGCGATTGGTCTCAAGAATTGAGTTACCTTTGGTTATAGATGCGGATGGTTTAAATGCAATTTCCAAAGATTCTTCAATCTTAAATCAGGCAAAAGCTCCACTGATTTTGACGCCGCATATAGGTGAATTATCCAGATTGATTAGCGTTCCGATTGAGGAGATTGCTAAAGACCGGATAAAATATGCGTCCGAGTCAGCCAAGAGATTCAATTGTGTAGTAGTTTTTAAAGGAGCACCTACGATTATTGGTGAACCTGAAGGTGAAATCTATGTCAATCCCACAGGCAATGCAGGTATGGCAACAGCAGGCTCAGGGGATGTCTTAACCGGGATTATAGTC
>JAUYBY010000103.1 GCA_030692925.1 Candidatus Zixiibacteriota bacterium
CAGGGGGATTCCTCAGATCGAGGTCACGTTTGATATCGATGCTAACGGAATACTCAACGTGTCAGCCAAAGATAAAGCCACAGGAAAACAGCAGAGCATCAGAATAACCGCATCCAGCGGACTTTCAGAAGCAGATATCAAAAAAATGGTCAAAGATGCAGAGGTGCATTCGACTGAAGACAGGAAGAAAAGAGAAGAGGTTGATGTCCGTAACCGTGCAGACCAGTTAGCTTACGAGACAGAAAAAAGTCTGAGAGAATACGGGAACAGGCTGGACAGCGAGACTAAATCTAAAGTCGAATCAGCAGTAGGCAGGGTTAAGGAAGCTCTGAAGAAGAATGACATTCAGGAGATAAAATCGGCAACCGAATCTTTGACCGCAGTCTGGCACGAGGCGGCATCTAAGATGTATCAGAAGTCTTCAACCCAGACTCATCCTGGAAGCCAGGGCAAGAGCGAAGAGAAATCCGGAAAGGGAAAAGATAAGGCTGTAGATGCGGATTATGAGGTAGTGAACTGAAGAAGGTTGAATCCTTAAGAGAGTCTAATTAAACTACGGGAGAAAACAGATGGAGCAGAGTTCCTTAGATGATTTCAGGAAGTTCACAGCTAACCGTTTTGAGGCGGTTATCGTGGCGGCAAAGCACGCCAGGAGAAAAAATCAGATTTTGAACGAGGAGGAGGCGTTAGCTCAAAATGGGGAGGAAACAAACAAACCCAGGATGGAAATGATAATCTCCTCAGCTTTGCAAGAAGTGATTCAGGGAAAGGTCAAGTTCGAGCGGCCTAAGAATACGGAGAAAAAATTTGCCAAATGAGGAGCAGTGGGATGCCTACTTACGAATACAAATGTAGAAAATGTTCTTTTACTTTTGAAAGATTTCAGAAGATGACGGATGAACCGGTAAAGAGCTGTCCCAAATGCGGAGGAGAGGTCGAGAGGTTAATCTCCGCAGGAGGTGGTTTAATATTTAAGGGTAGCGGATTTTATTCAACCGATTACCGAAGCGAATCCTATAAAAGGAAAGAAAGAGAAGAGAGCGGAAGTTCGATTAAAGAGGATAAAAAGGAGAAAAGCAGTAATAAAACAGAGTCCAAGTCTAAATGAAGGATATAACCTGCTACGTCAGGGGATGTGGCAGGCACGGGGAATGAGGAGAATTTTACTGTGGTCGTCGGGTCCCCTGACCCGACGATGGGAAATGAAAAGGCTGACAACAAAGACCTTGATTAAGGCAGGATAAGAACAAAAGGCGAGAAAACTCGCCTTTTGTTTTAGAGAGTTTGATGTAGCGTGAGGCCGTCAAGGTCTTGAGACTTTCAGCTTCGCAATGCGACCCTGATCCCGCATGCTTCGGGACAAGCAGGGTCGCGCTGTCAATTTCAAGAACGCTATTTTGATTATGACCTCCAATATCGGAGCGAACTTAATCGCGGAGCTTTCAAAAAATATCAAAGAAGATAATCGGGAAGAAATCTATAAAGAGATGAGAGATGAAGTCCTGAAGCTTTTACGCCAAGCCCTGAGACCTGAATTTCTGAACCGGATTGATGAGTTGATCGTTTTCCGTTCGCTTTCTTTTGAGGAGATAAATAAAATCGTGCTCCTGCAGTTTTCCGAGATAGAGAAGAGACTGCTGGAACAAGAGCTTGAAATGACTCTTACTGCTAAAGCTCAGGAATTTTTAGCCCGGCAGGGTTATGACCCCTCGTTTGGAGCGCGCCCTTTGAAGCGGGTGATGCAAAGATATATCTCCCAGCCTTTAGCCAATGAGATCCTGAAAGGAAAATTCAGAGAAGGGGATAAGATTAAAGTTGACTTGAAAGGGGAGGAGATTATATTTAGCAGGATTGGTTGAAAGGGTACGTCATTGCGAGGAGTTCCGCCTTTGGCGGAACGACGAAGCAATCTTTAGACGATAAAAGGATTGCTTCGCCTTGCGGGCTCGCAATGACACTCAGACAGAGAGGACAAAAGAGAATGAAAAAACAAACTCTGTTAATCGGGATCATCTTCGGGATAGCAGTCTTAATGTCTAATTGCGCAAAAAAAAGCGAACAGGTTTTGAATCAGGAAGCAAAGAAAGCCTTAGAGGAGAAAAATTATAAAGAGGCAGT
The DNA here is from genome assembly GCA_030692925.1 of Candidatus Zixiibacteriota bacterium. Lineage (GTDB taxonomy): Bacteria > Zixibacteria > MSB-5A5 > MSB-5A5 > RBG-16-43-9 > RBG-16-43-9. Next base: position 2,119 of record JAUYBY010000103.1, read on the forward strand.
GAATATCTTCGACCAGCTTATTCGGGCTTATCCTAAAAGCCCGGATGCTCCTAAAGCTTATTTCAACCTGGGAATGGTATATTTTGGCAATCTGAATGACCAGAAGAAAGCCGAACAGGTCTGGGAAAGACTGGTAAGAAAATATCCAGGATTCGACCTGGAAAAGGAGTTTTTTGCTTGTGCTCAGGAGACCCAGGATCAGGAAGACCCACAACTGGCCATTAAGGTCTATGAAGAGATTCTAAAATACTTTCCTGCAAGTTCTAACCGGGATAAGGCATCATTTTTAATAGGGTTTGTCTATTCCGAGCAGTTGAAGGATTATCCTAAGGCCAAGGAAGCCTTTGAGAAATTCATAAAGGAATATCCCCAGAGTGACCTGAAAGATGATGCGGAGTTTATGCTGAAGAATCTGGGAAAAGAGCCGGAGATTGAGAAATCGAAGTGATTTCTGGTATCAAGGATAACAGCCTGATGTCCGTTGCTACAAACCACGATCGTCGGGCTTGCAGTTGTGTAGCGGAAGGCCTCAAGGTCTTAGACTTCAGCCTTCCATTTTTCTTTTATGCAGGGAATATGGAAACCTGAAGGTTTCCGCTACAAGAAACCTCACCCTTTCCCTCTCCTCTACGAGGAGCGAAGCCTCCGTGGGACCGTAGAGCTTTTATCGGCTTAAAATGGAGAGGTAAAATGATCGACCCACATTGAAGGCAATGTGGGTCTACCGGTTTCAATCTTAGATGCTATTGGTCTTAGAAGGGCTTTTCTTGTCTGCTCAGGGCGGATGTTATCATCCGACCATTGACTTGCTGGGTGATAACATCCAGCAGGAGCAAAAAGAGCCGTCCGTCTGGTTGGCTTTTTTTGTTGACAAATATGGATGTTTCTATTAATTATTCCTGAAACAGGTCAAGGAGTAATTTTGAGGGTTGTGCTTCAGAGGGTGAGGGATGCATCAGTCGAGGTTGAGGGAAAGATAGTTGGACAGATTGGCAAAGGGATGGTTCTGCTGCTTGGGGCTACGATTGGAGATAGCGAAAAGGAGGTCGTTTACTTAGCGGATAAGTGTGCCAACTTGAGGATCTTCGAGGATGCTCAAGGGAAGATGAATTTTTCGGTCTTGGAGATTGGAGGAGAGATCCTGGTCATTTCTCAATTTACCTTGTATGGTGATACCAAAAAAGGAAGAAGACCGAGTTTTACTGAAGCGATGGAACCTAAAGAAGCGGAGAGACTGTATCTGATGTTCATAGATCATCTGAGAAAAAAAGGTCTGAGGGTGGAACAGGGGGTTTTCGGGGCTAAGATGCTGGTTAAGATTTTTAATGATGGGCCGGTGACTTTTGTTCTGGACAGTAAGGAAAAATAAATAGGCTCGGGCGGGGACAAGCCCCGCCCCTACGTAGTTAAAAAATATGAATATGGCTTTCAAAAAGCTTTTAAATGGAAAAAGGTTTATTTTAGCCTCAAGTTCTCCTCGAAGAATTGACATCTTGAAAAAAGCCGGGATTGATTTTGAAGTCATCTTTCCAGAGAATATTGAAGAAAGAAATATCTCTTCTGATCCGGTCTCTCACGTGCTGGAGCTTTCTAAGAAAAAAGCGGAGAGTATAGCGAAAAGAGTAATCGACAGTCTAATCCTGGGAGCGGATACGATTGTGGTTCTAAATGGTGAGATACTGGGCAAACCAAGAGATTCAGAAGAAGCTTTTAAGATGCTGAAGAAATTAAGCGGGAAGGAGCACCTGGTTTATACCGGCATCTCGCTTGTGGATAAGAAGGAGGAAAAAACCTTAAGTGGTTATCAACTTACTAAAGTAAAATTCAACCAGCTAAAGGATAAAGAAATAAAAGATTACATTGACACAGGTGAGCCTTTAGATAAGGCCGGTGCTTATGGGATTCAAGGGATGGGGAATTTTTTGGTGGAGAAAATCGAGGGGGACCTGGATAACGTCATCGGTCTGCCCTTGAGAAAGTTAGAGGAGCTTTTGATAAAAATCAGAGATTGAGAGAAGGGGAATTGGAAAACTTAGGTTCGTTCCTCAGAGAAAAGAGGAAAGCTAAAGGGTTAAGCTTAGAACAGGTCTCAGAGGAGATCAGGATTAAGCTGGCTTACCTTGAGGCTTTAGAAGAGGAGAAGTATGAGCTTCTGCCTGCGCCGCTTTACAAAAAGATTTTTCTCAAAGCCTATGCAGATTACCTGGGTTTGAGTTTTGAAGAGATTTTGAATAAGTTCTTAGTTGACGGATCAAAAATTAGGGAAAAGGAAGACACCATCTCTGCACCACCAGTTATAAAAGAGGAACGAGCTTCAGAGCAAATGACCGGAAGAAAAGGGAAAATAAATTATAATTCCTGGTTAGTGCTGGCTGGTATATTGTTAGGAGTAATAATTATCCTGCTATTTATAATGCATCAACAAATCTATAAGTATGATAAAGACACCAAAATAAGGACTAAAGAAGCCAGGCTGGGTCCTTCTCTTCCTGTGCCGGATACTGGAAAATTTGAATCCAGACCTGTAATGAAGGAAGAGGTCAAGAAAACCCCCTCTCAACCTGAGGTGATGACCTTGAGATTAGAAGGACTGGACAGGACCTGGGCAATGGTGATTGGTGACGGAGACACGCTCTTCACAGGCTTCATCAAAAGCGGAACGCAGGTTGAGTATCAAGCCCAGGACTATTTTAAGCTCACCTTAGGCAGAGCCTGGGTAGTCAAATGCTACCTTAACGGAGAAAGGCTTAAGTCTTTTGGGTCAAAAGGTAAGAGCATCTTCGGGCGGGAGATCAATAAAAATAATTACAGGGATTTCTTAGATACCACAGCAACAGAATGAAGGAGTTTTTTTGAGCAACGGGTTTAGCAAAGAGGAGGTCGATTGTATTTATCCAAGTTAGAGATATTAGGTTTCAAGTCTTTTCCCAACAAAACCGAATTTGTTTTTAACCAGGAGATAACTGCCATAGTTGGCCCGAACGGATGCGGGAAAACCAATATCTTGGATGCGATTCGCTGGGTCCTGGGAGAACAAAGGACCTCCCTTTTAAGAGGCGAAAGAATGGAGGAGGTCATCTTCAACGGGACCAAAGAGCTGAAACCTTTAGGCATGGCAGAGGTCTCGCTGGTCATAGAGAATAACCAGGGTATCCTTCCCACTGAATATCAGGAAGTGCAGATCACCAGGCGTCTTTTCCGCTCTGGAGAAAGCGAGTATCTTTTTAACAAAAAGAGTTGCAGGTTAAAAGATATCATCGATTTATTTCTGGATACCGGAATGGGGACCCATGCTTACTCGGTGATCCAGCCGGAGATGGTCGAGTCAATCCTCTCGAATAAAACCGAAGACAGAAGATTTTTATTTGAGGAAGCCAGTGGCATCTCCAAATATAAACACAGGAAAAAAGAAGCCTGTCGGAAATTAGAAAGCACGGAAAACGACCTTCTGCGTCTGAAGGATTTAACCGCAGAAGTGGAAAGACAGGTAAATTCACTGAAAAGACAGGTAAGGAAAGCAGAGAGGTTCAAGAAATTATCCCAGGAGCTGAAAGACCGGGAGCTGAAAGCCAGTAAAACCGAGTATGATTCCCTGTGGGAGAAAGAAGGTCAACTGGAGACAGGACTAAAGGAAAAAGAGGAAGAAAGAGTGGCTCAGAAGGCAAAACTGGCAGAGTTGGAGCTGAAAAGCGAAAAGCTGAAACTGGATTTGACTCAGGTTGAAAAAAAGTTCTTCTCCTCGCAGAAGGAATTAGAAGAGTGTCTTGAAGCTTTGCGCACTCTGGAAAAAGAGAATGCCCTGAACAAGGAAAGAGTTCTCAATTTAGAAGAAAACCAAAAGAGACTGGGAAAAGAGATAGAGGAGAATCTCTCCCGCAGAGAGACGATCAGATCGGAGATAAAAGAAAAAGAGGAAAAATCCAGAGAGGTAATAGAAAAGATAAGCTCTGTGGAAAAAGAACACGAATCTAAAGAAGAAGAGCTTAAAGCTCTGGACGAAAGGTTAAAAAATTATAAAGAAAAAATCTCCACTCTCAATGCCCAGCTTTCAGAGGTCAATAAACTACTACATCAGGCAGAATTAGAGGAGCAAAATTACAGATTGCAGTTAGGCGAGCTGGAAAAAAGGAAAACCTCTCTGGAGGAGGAGGAGAAAAACCTTCTCAGTGCTCTACAGACGGTCCACAGGGAAGAAGAAGTTCTAAAAGAGTCGATTCATTCAATACAAAGTTCTCTGGAGGATAAACTAAAAGAAAAGCTGACACTTCTGGCTAAATCAGAAAAGACACATAAGACCATCGAAACCCTGATTGATCAGAAAAACGACAAAGAGAAAACAAAGAGCTCACTTAAGGCTAAATTTGAGCTTCTCCGGGATATGGTGGAGCATTATGAAGGGTATCAGGCCGGGGTCAGGGAAATCCTGAGTCAAAAAGAAAGAATTCCTGGACTTATCGCACCGGTTGCCAGTCTCATAAACGTGGAGAAAGAATATCTGACAGGCATAGAAGTAGCTTTAGGAGAAGCAGCCCAGTTCATACTTTCACAGGATTTCGACTCAGCCCGCAGAGGAATTGAGCTCTTAAGAGAAGAGAAAAAAGGAAGGGCGACTTTCATCATCTTAGACCGGTTCAGGGAAATAAATTTCGAGCCGGCAAAAGACAAGTTGGAAGGTAATGGGATTAAAGGCTGGGCAAAAGAGTTTGTAAAATGCAAAAAAGAATATCAGCCAGTTATTGATTTTCTCTTAGGCAGAATTGCACTGGTTGACTCGCTTTCAAACGGGATAGAATTAAGTTCAAAGTTAGGTCAACAGTACGGAGTGGTTACTTTGGATGGACAGGTGATAAAAGGTGGTAAGATAGTCGAAGGTGGCTCAGAAAAGGAGATATTCTTAGTTGGCAGAGATGAAGAGCTGAATGGGATCACTCGAGAACTTGCCTCTCTTGAAGACGAGCTGGCCAATTTGATTAATGGAATACAGGTTAAGGAAAAAGAGAAGTCTGATTTATCCTTTTCGCTTTCTGATTTAGACCGGAGGATGGAAGAAGAGAAAACAAGATTCAAAGATTTTGAGCTGGATTTAGCCCGGCAGGAAGAGCTTGAAAAAGGATTGAACCAGAGACAGGAAATCATTCAACAAAAAAAAGCTGAGATTTCTCAGGAGCTTGTGGCTTTAAAAGAAAAGGAAAGGGATTTAAAGTCAGGCGACCTGAGGGAGGGAAGAAATGTTTTAGAACAGGAATATGAAATGCATGAAGAGGAATTAAAAAGGTCGGGGACTGAAAAGGAAAATGCTTATTTGAAGCTGAACCAGTTGAGGATTGAGCTGGTGAGCCTGCAGGGTAAGGAGGAGCAGATAAAGAACGAAACTGAAAGGTTAAAAGACCTGGACCTGGATCTGTTATCAGATGAGGAGTCAAAAAGGAAGGAAGCGGAAGCTTTAAATTCGGGGATGGAAGAGCTTAATCGAAGAATTGATGAACAAAAGTCAGAGTTAGAGAGAAGAGAAAAAAGCAGAGTGGAAAAAGAAGAGCAGGCAGAGAGCTGCCAGCAGGAGCTGGAACGGATTCAGCCCCAGCTTGCTTCCTTGGAAGAGGAGCTTAAATCAAAACGAAAGATAAAAGAGGAATTGCAGGAAATCCTCCACCGGTTAGAGCTGGAAAAATTAGAGGTAACCACTGTCAGGGAAAATCTGAAAAAGAAAATCTGGGAGGAACAGGAAAAAGACTTAGAAAAGGTAGAACCTCTGAGCGAGGAGGAGAAGAAGGAGTTCGAGAGTTATCCTCAGAGGATAGCTGAGCTGAAGGAGAAAATAAAAGAACTGGGACCGGTTAACCTTTTAGCTTTAGAAGAATACCAGCAGCAAAAAGACCGGCTTGATTTTCTTCAAAAACAGATGCAGGACCTGATCGAGGCTAAACAGAATTTGGTCTCGACCATTGAGAGGATAAACGTAACCGCAACTGAGCTATTTCTGGAAACTTTCCAGAAAGTGAAGGCGAATTTCCAGCAGGTATTCGAGACCCTGTTTGAAGGGGGGGAGGCAGAGGTAAGTCTGATAGAGGGGATGGACCCGCTGGAATCACCGATCGAAATCTCTGCCCGTCCGATGGGGAAAAAACTGATAAATATTAACCAGCTCTCCGGAGGAGAGAAGGCGCTGACTGCTCTGTCTTTACTTTTCGCTCTATATTTAGTGAAGCCCAGTCCATTCTGTGTCTTAGATGAAGTGGATGCGCCCCTGGATGATGCTAATTTAGCCCGATTCATAAAGCTGATAAAAAACTTCAGCCAGAAAACCCAGTTTATAATCATAACTCATAACAAGCTCACTATGGAATCTGCAGACGTGCTTTACGGAGTAACTATGGAAAAACCGGGCGTTTCCAAGATAGTCTCGGTAAAACTTAATCCGCAAGAGGTGATAACGGAAAAAGTGCAATAGATAATGATTTTCCGGGGATAGATCAAGTTCTACGTCAAGTTCATGTGTTATCGTGCTCGTCGGGTCCCCTGACCCGACGACAATTTCTCCCTGACAGGTTAAAGTGTCAGAGAGAGGAATATAACCCGCCAGGTCAGTCCCGCCTTGGCGGGATGGCGGGCACAGAAAAGATAAGCAGAACAAAGTGTCTTTCAAATTCTCAATCGAGAAATTAAAACAGTGCTTAAGCAAAACCAAAAAGAGCTTATTTGGGAAAATCACAGAGGTAGTTGGTCTCTCAAAAAAAATTGACCAGGAGCTTCTGGATAAACTAGAAGAGGTCCTTTTAAAAGGGGACGTTGGAGTAAAAGCGACAGAGAAGATTATTCAAGACTTAAAAAATGGGGTGAAGGAAGAGAAAATTGTGGAACCACAGAAGATAATAGATATAATGAAAGAGGAAATCCTGACAATTTTGCAGAATTCTCAGACTTCAACTAAAATGTTAAGTCAGGAAAGTAACCCCTTGATAATTATGATAGTTGGGGTGAACGGAACTGGAAAGACTACCTCGATTGCCAAGCTGGCTAAACTATACTCAGACCAGGGTAAGAAAGTCATGGTTGCTGCGTGTGATACTTTCAGAGCGGCTGCCTTGGAGCAGCTTTCCATCTGGGCACAGAGAGCAGGAGTGGACATCGTAAAAAGCCAGCCCAATCAGGACCCGGCCTCAGTGGCTTTTGATGCGGTAAAATCCGCATTGGCTAAAAAAATTGATGTGGTAATAGTGGATACTGCAGGCAGGCTTCACACGAAATATAATCTGATGGAGGAGCTGAAGAAGATAAAAAGGGTGATGGGGAAAAGTCTGGAAGGTGCGCCCCAAGAGGTTTTTCTGGTGTTAGACGCAACTACAGGGCAGAATGGAATCTCCCAGGCAAAAATGTTTGATGAAGCAGTAGGACTTACCGGCATCATCCTGGCAAAATTGGACGGAACTGCAAAAGGTGGGATAGTTATTGCCATAGCCAATGAACTCAAAATTCCGGTAAGATATGTAGGCTTAGGGGAAAAGATCGATGATCTTGAGGAATTTGACCCGAAAGATTTTGTGGAGGCTTTGTTTTTATGATCAAAGAATTGAGCCTGCGAACCTCGTCCAGAGTGGAATTAGTGGATATCACTGATTTGGTGCAGGAAGCTGTTTCTAAAAGCGGAATGAAGTCTGGCTTATGCTGCGTGTATGTTCCTCACACCACAGCCGGGGTAACCATCAATGAGAATGCGGATCCGAGCGTGAGAAAAGATATAATCAAAGAGCTGAATAAAAACATACCGTTCGAGGATAATTATTCCCACACCGAAGGAAACGCGGCTGCTCATATAAAAGCAAGTCTGGTGGGTTTCTCTCAGAATATCTTTTTTGAGGAGAAAAGATTGGTCTTAGGAACCTGGCAGGGAATCTACTTCTGCGAATTCGATGGACCAAGGCATAGAAAGGTCTATATAAAAATAATCGAAGATTAATTATTTATCTTTAAACAGATTTTAGTCCAGTTTTGTCGCCTATTGTCATTCTGAGCCCGAAGGGCGAAGAATCTACCTCAAGGTCAAATTCGACAGATTCTTCAGTCGCTACGCTCCTTCAGAATGACAGGAAAAAACCTATGCCACCGAAGTGGCTATGAACGATATAGATTAGATTCGTTACGAAGGAGGGACTATGGAGGTTTATAAAGAAAGAGTGAGGAAAGCCCAGGAGCTGATGCAGAAGGTTGGCCTGGATTTTCTTCTGATTTTAAGCCCGGAGAATTTTTTCTACTTCACCGGCGGATTGAGAAAACCCCCCAGGATTTTGATTCCCAAACAAGGTGAGCCGACCTTGATGGTTTTTGCCTCTGAATTAGAAGAGGTGAAGAGAACTTTCTGGATAAAAAACGTCAAGACTTACCGGGCTTTGCATGAGATGATGATGGGGATTATAGAATATCTTGGAGCTTCGGGGATTGAGCATCCTAAGGTTGGAGTGGAGATGGAATTTGCCACCCCGGCATTTCTTTTGGATCGCTTCAAGATGGCAAATCCTCAGGTCGAGGTCTTGGACGCAAAGCCAGTGATCGGAGAACTGAGAAAAAGGAAAGAGGAAGCCGAGATCGAGTGCATAAAAAAAGCCTGCCAGATTGCAGATTCCGGGATGGAAGTTGCAGCTAAAATGATCCATGAAGGAGTCAGAGAAAACGAGATCGCCTTTGAAGTGGAAATTCAGATGAGAAAAGCCGGTGCAGAGAGGATTGCTTTTCCGATATTCGTTAACTCTGGTTACCGCTCTTTGTGGATACACGGCACTGCAACTGAAAAAAAGATCGAGCGTGGAGATTTTGTCCTGATAGATTTGGGTCCGGTTTACCAGGGATACTGTGGGGATATCTGCCGGACTTTCGTTTTGGGAAAAGCTACAGATAAACAAAAACAGCTTCATTCGATTTATTCCCAGATGCAGTTGATAGTTATGGAATCGATTAAGCCAGGCGTGAAAGTTTTCGAATTGGAGGAAAAAGCCTACCAGATAGCCAACAAGGCAGGATTTGGTGAATATTATGTGAGAGGGCTGGTACACGGCGTCGGCTTGAATTTTGAGGAGCTTCCTTTTCCCACGATTTTCGCAGAGGATGTGATGGAGGAGATAACTTCAAGTATGACTTTAGCAGTAGGTCATTCAGTCTTGTCTGTCCCTCACATCGGCGGAGCCAGAGTCGAGGACACAGTCCTGGTAAAAGACGATGGCATTGAGCTTTTGACCAAATTTCCGCGGGGATTAAAGGAAATAGGTTATGCCTGAGGCATCTTTAGAGATATGTTTTAATCTGCCCTTGGTCTCTGTCTGGGGATTCATCTCTGATTTGAAGAATATCGCCTCCTGTCTTCGTTTTATCGGTAGAGTTGAGAAGACTGTGGATTCTCTGATCTGGAAAGTCAAAGTTCCAATGTCGATTACCACCCGCACTTCAGTTTTAAAGTCAGAGATTACGGAGATTGAAGAAAAGAAAACGCTTTCCTGGACAGCCAGGGGCGAGCATCTGAAATGGAGCGGTAGATTTGATCTGGAAGAAATTGAGGATAAAAAGACCAGGGCGAAAATAAGATTGGAGGTCGCAGGCTTGGGACCGATGGCAATGATAATCAACCCGACTGCGGCTTTGCAGATAAAAAATCAACTGAAATATTTTGTCGAGCAGTTGAAGAAAAGATTTGAAGAGTTGGGAGATTCTTCGACCCCTACGGGGTCTCAGAATGACATTTTTCATGATATGTCATACTGAGTCCCGCCTTTGGCGGGACGAAGTATCTCCTCAATTGCGATGAGGAGGAAAATAAATGAGTAAAGAGGAAGAGATTTTAGAGAAATTAAAAGAAGTTAAAGATCCAGAATTTGGACATTCGATCATCGAGAGGAAACTAATAGATGAGGTCAAGGTCGAAGGGGATACGGCAAAAATTCTGTTTCATCTAACCGTTCCTTTCTGCCCGGATGTGTTTGCTCTTTTTATAGGCAGGGAAATCAGGAAAAAAGCGAAAGAGGTAGAAGGGATAAAGAAGGTCGAGATCGCCGTTCAAAAACATGCCAAAGCGGATAAGTTAAATGAGATTTTGAGTAAAGAAGAGTGAAAGGATTCAAGGATTCGAGGAGTTAAGGGTTCAAGGAAAAAAGCAAGTAGCGGGTAGTGAGGGGTGAGGGTTAGAGCGGGGGTGGCATGCCCAAACTTGTTTGGGTATGCTATGGTTGCCACACCCTCAAACGAGTTTGAGGGTGCCACCCATTTGACGGGGAAGATATAAAGTTCAAAAGATAAAGGGTTAAAGGGAGAGATTCTTCGTCTCTACGAGCCGTAAGGCTTTTAACGACCTACGGACCCAGAATGACAATTGATTAAAATGTCATACTGAGCGAAGCGAAGTATCTGTAAGCTGGATATACAGAAATTGATCAAACTGAAATTCATATTCGTTGGTAAAACTAAAGAATCCTGGATTGCTGAGGGGATAGAGCATTATGAAAAAATGCTTTCTAAGTTTGCGGAGCTGGAATTCATAACGGTCAAAGATGAAAAGGTCACCGAGCATTCGTCCGGGAAGATTGTCTTAGAAAAAGAAGGGGAGAGAATCTTAAAATATCTGGACAAAAAGAGTTTCTCCTTTGTTTTGGATTCTAAAGGCAAGATGCTTTCGACAGAGGAACTGGCAGAGTTTTTCAAGGAAAAGATGAATCAAGGGCATAATGATTTTGTTTTTATAACAGGAGGGGTTTTAGGTTTATCTCCAAAGGCTATCAATTCTGCTGATTTCAGACTCTCTTTATCAAAAATGACTTTTCCTCATCAACTGGTCAGATTGATCCTCTTGGAGCAGGTTTATCGGGCGTTTTCGATTATCGGGGGAAGGAAATATCACAAGTGAAAGTAGACAGTAGGTAGTAGACAGTAGACAGGGGGAAAAAAACAGGTAACAGGTGGTAGGTTGTAGGTATTAGATGATAGGTTACAGGTAATAGGTCTTAAGAAAAGATTAGTAAGATGAATTTATAAACTTTAAGCTGTAACGTCGGGCTTTTTGCCCGACATTTCCTTATAGAAGAATAAAAAAATCCCGCAGTATTTAGCGGGATTTTTTTCTAATTTATGTTTTTTTTAAAATTACCAGGCACATCCTGGTTTGAGTGCCGGACCGCCCTTGAAAAGATAATTGATCAGGTAGATCACATCGGTAACATCTAACTTGCAATCGCCATTCACGTCTCCAGACACAATAGGATCAGGCGGAGGTCCGCCTTTGAACAAGTAGTTGATCAAATGGATTACATCGGTTACGCTGACACTCATATCGTGATTGGCATCGCCCGGTTTGTAGGCTGTTATTGGGATGACCGCTTTGACAAACACAGGAGTGTAGCCTTTAGGCTCTGAAGTCACAAAGGTAAGACGGTTATTTGGAGGGAAAAATGATGTATCGACTGTTACTGTTCCGGTATCTGACGTTATCCTGAAGCATAAAGTAGTTAGATATCCTCTGCCCGGAGGTATATTTTCCTCTTTTACCGGAATAGCTCCTACTAAAACCTTCTTTTGACTAATAAGGCTGTCGTTCACTGGATGGTATTCCAGAGAATCGACCCGGCTATCCCTGAATGAGACAGAGTCATAAGCCAATGGTCCGGAAAATATGAAAGGAGCGGATATGCCAGCGACTGAGTCATCATTGAAGAAGTTTATATGGATAAAAGCCAAACCGGGTCCGCTGGGCAAAGGGTAGAAAAGCCCATTATACTTCGTGGTGAAATATACAGTATCAGGAGCACCCGGGTCTTGCGCATAAGTTGAAGAGAATAACAAAATTAGCCCCAGAAAAAAGATCAAAGACAAAACTAACCTTACCCCTTTCATTGGAACCTCCTGTTCATATTGTTTTCTCATTAGAGTTTCTAAATGCTAAAAGGACAAACAATACTGAAATCAGATTTCTGCTTTAATAAATCTACTTTTTATCATAATATACTTAAAGTGGATTTTTGTCAAGATAATTTTCTAAAAGTGTATTGAAAGATTTTTTATCAGGTTTTCAATTTTTTCTTGACAAATTTTGTCCTGCTTACTATTCTATTGTGACTTTTAGAGTTAGGATTTTAGGAATAAGTCGTAATACCAAAAAAGGGATTGCTGAGTGAGTAAGAAGACAATTATCATTGGGGCGACGCTTTTAATTCTTATAGCCATTGCAGGCTGTACAAAAAATAAATTCAAGCTTACCCGTTCCCAGCCAACTGATATACCTTATTATAACCTGGTCAATGACACCTGTTTTGTATGTCATAATGTCTCTACTTTAAAGAAGACCATAGGAAATGAGA
>JAUYBY010000068.1 GCA_030692925.1 Candidatus Zixiibacteriota bacterium
TTTGCTGTCTACTACTTAAACCTCTTCGGTGACCATTTCTCCCATTCAAGAACAATCGGAGCAGCCACAAACCAGGAGGAGTAAGTCCCTACTAAAATTCCGAGAATTAGTGCCAGAGCAAAATCATGCACCACCTCGCCGGCAAAAATGAACACTGACAGGACTGCCAAAAGGGTCCCTCCACCGGTGATGATGGTTCTGCTCAAAACCTCATTGATACTGGCATTGATAGTCCCGGCAAAATCTCCCTTCTTACGAAAGAGTTTGAGGTTCTCCCTTATCCGGTCATATACCACCACAGTATCGGTCAAGGAATAACCAGCCAGGGTTAGAAGAGCAGTTACTATCAGAAGAGTGATTTCCTTGTGCAAGATGAACATTATCCCCAGAACTGCCAGCACGTCATGAAAAGTGGCTATGGTAGCTGCGACCCCGAACCGGAAATCAAACCTTATCCAGATGTAGACCAGAATCCCCGCCAGGGCAATCAACACTGCTAATCGAGCCTGCTGTTGCAAGATCTTCCCCACTGCTGGTCCCACCTCATCCACAGAATCTTTACGAAAATTGTTATCTGGAAACTCCTTTTTCAAGACATCCATGACTTCGTTTGCGACCTTGCTTCCGGTCTCCGCCGTGCTCTTTAGCCGGATCATAAAGAAATAGGGAACTTCTCTGGCTTTAAGCTCAGTTATATCAGCATCTCCATAACCATTTCTGCTCAGCGCATCCCTGATCTGTCCAATGCGCATCGGTTTTTCAAAGCTTCCCTGGATCATAGTCCCGCCGGCGAAATCTATACCCAGGTTGGCTCTCCCCATGAATATGAAAATAAAAGCGATTATCCCCAGGGTGACCAGGATTCCTGAAAAGAGAAAAGCATAATATCTTTTCCCCACGAAATTGATGTTAGTCTTTTTGAGTATCTCCATCATAGCTTTTTTCCTTTTGCGTAAAATTAAATGCTTAAAGTCTGATAATTTTTTCGCAGGTTGAAGATCAGTCTGGTAACCACTACTGCGGTGAATAAGCTGATTATCACTCCCAGGCTTAGAGTGACGGCAAAACCTTTGATCGGGCCGGTCCCGAACTGGAAAAGGACTGCCGCTGTGATCAAGGTGGTCACATGGCAGTCGATAATGGTAAGGAGTGCTCTTTTATATCCAGCATCTATAGATGCCCTTATGGTCTTGCCTGTTTTTAACTCTTCCTTAATCCTCTCGAAAATCAGCACGTTGGAGTCAACTGACATACCCATAGTCAGGATGATTCCGGCTATTCCGGGTAAGGTCAGGGTGGCGTGTAAACCTGCCAGCGCGGCTAACAGGTAAATCAGATTTAAGAGCATGGCAAAATCAGCTATTATGCCTGATAATCTGTAGTATATGCCTATAAGCAATATGACTGCACCGATCCCGATAATAGCCGCCTTAACGCCTTTATTAATCGAATCCTGTCCTAAAGATGGACCCACTACCCGGTTCTCGATTATCTTAACCGGAGCAGGCAGAGCACCGGCTCTTAAGACCACTGCTAAATCCCGGGCGCTCTCTATGGTAGCTCCGCTTCCCATCTCTATTACCCCGCTTTCTCTGATCTTAGCCCGGATTATCGGGGCTGATTCAACTCTTCCGTCCAGCACTATGCCTAAGGGTTTATCGATGTTCGCTCCAGTGAGCTGGGCAAACCTTCTGCCCCCTTCTTTAGTCATAGTGAACCTGACTTCCGGCCGGCGATACTGGTCAAAATCTTCCCGGGCATCTGTCAGATATTTACCGGACATCTCAGCCTTTTTCTTTATCAGGTAAAGTTTCTGATAATCTACTCCTTTAAAGGGCTCAGCACCTGTTGCCCAGGCTAAGGTATCATCCTCTGGAATCTGCTCCCAGACTTTCGGGTCTTTAAGATACTGGTCTATTTTTGGCTTATCCTCTAAGGCGACCAGGAAAAAATCACTTCCTGAGGGCTCTAAAAGAGAGGTGAAGGGTTTATCAGCCACTCCTGTTTCTTCCTCCTGAGCTGTGGTATCAATAGCTTCCTGGGAGAAAAGGTCTTTGGCGATCTGTTTTTCTTTCTCCTTCTCCTTTTCTTTGCTGGGCTTGACCTCCTTAGTCTTCTGAGCCAGGGCCTCATCTATCTTTGTCAGGATAGTCTTGGTATTCTCAGGAGTCTCCAGCAGCCTGAACTCTAACTGGGCAGTCTGGCCAATTAGATTCTGCGCTCTCTCCACATCCTGAAGTCCGGGTAATTCTACGATTATCCGGTCTTCTCCCTGTTTCTGGATGAGCGGCTCAGCCACGCCGAACTGGTCTATCCGGTTGCGGATGATCTCCAGTGCCCGCTCCACAGCATCTTTACTCTCTTCAGGTTTAAGCTTGGTCTTGTCCACCTGCAGAACCACGTGCATCCCGCCCTTTAAATCCAGACCCAGCTTGATTCCTTTCTGCTCTAAGCTCAAAAGCTTGGACGGGTCTTTCTCTTTCAAAAGCGCCTTCTCAGTATCAGAAAGGCTCCACAGACTCAAAGAGGGGTAAAGATACCAGACCGAGGCGATGATCAGAAAAACGGTGATCAGCATAAGCCAGAGTTGTGATCTTTTCATTTTTAAACTCTCCTTAATTTAATCCTTTATCTCCAAAACTGCCGTTCACAATAAATTTATAAAATATACCAAAAATTCTGAAAGTCAAATATAAAATTACGAATTTTTATCTAAATTTACAGTAGATTCTGGTCTGGTGTTTGTGAGTACAGCTGCCTAAATACCAAAGTGCCCATTTTTCTTGACATTACCTATTTTTCTATGACCTTGACAATATGGCTTCTTGACTATATAATTTGACGAAATGGAACCGAATTTTCAAGAAAGATATTTTAAGAGAAACTTCGCTTCAGGGGTGATAAACGGGATTTTCTTTAACCTGGCTTTAGCTTTTATCAGCGGCTCAACCATCCTTCCTCTTTTTGTCAGCCAGCTTACTGGTTCGGACGTGCTGATTGGCCTTTCCTCAACCCTGGAGACCATCGGCTGGCTTTCCCCTCAGCTTTTTGTGGCAGGGATGACCCTGTATCAGAAAAAACAGCTTCCACTTTATATCAAAACTGCTTATTTCCGGGTGCTTGCCTTTTTAGGTTTGGTCCTTTCTGTTTTCTTTTTAGGAGCGAAAAACCCCTCACTCCTTCTGGTCCTTTTCTTTTTCTTCTTCGCTGTTTACTCGCTGGGAGGCGGTTTCTCCGGGGTCGCCTTTATGGATATCGTGGGGAAGACCATCCCATTTAACAAGAGGGGGAGCTTTTTCGGGATGAGGATGTTCTTTGGAGGAGCCTTAGCCGCCCTGGCAGGGATTCTGGTCAAGCAGATTCTGGAGCATTATCAGTTCCCCAACAATTTCGGGATCATCTTTTCCCTGGCTTTCTGTTCCATTCTCCTGGGAATATCAAGCTTGCTGGCTGTTAAGGAGCCTCCTTTAACTGAGACTAAATCCAGAAAAAGTTTAAAGGAAAATCTTTTACAGGGAATCGAAATATTCAAACAACACCGGGAATTCAGACTTCTCTATTTTGTGCAGATAGTAATCGGGGCTTACGTTTTAGGGTTGCCATTTTATGTAATTTATGCTGAGAGGCTCTTAAAAATCCCGCCTGAGCTGGTGGGTATATTTCTGACCTCTCAGATGATCGGGTTTGTATTATCGAATCTCTTCTGGGGGTATCTGAGCAATCGAGGGAAAAACAGGGAGATATTGCTGATTACCGCAATTATATCTTCTTTCCCCCCGCTGATCCTTTTTGCCTACCACTTCTTTATGCTTCCGATATTTCTCTACTCCTCAATTTTTTTCTTTTTGGGCGCAATCAATTCAGGCTTGAACATAGGTTACATGAATTATCTTTTGGAGATCGCGCCTGAACCTGAAAGACCGATCTACGTGGGGCTTCTGCATACCCTGACCGCTCCGACAATATTTTTATCTGCAGTAGGAGGGATAATAATACAGGTAAGTTCTTTTACTTTTCTCTATATCCTGGTTCTTTTGATCTCCTTTGGTGCGATTTTCATTTCATCTAAATTAAAAAGGTAGGGGTGGGGTTACCCCACCCCAATCCGCCAGGACGAGGAAACTTCACCCCTACGGACAAAAGCACCCGACGAAGCAGCAGGCTGGCAGGCACAGGGGGCTGTTGCTTAACTCATAGAAATGGTAAATTGAGTCAGGAGTCGTTGACGTAGGGACAGCCCTTGTTGAGCGAAGCGAAATCCATTTTTTATCTGGATGGCTGTCCGCATTAGAG